>JAFQOB010000207.1 GCA_017395725.1 Clostridia bacterium | reverse complement strand
TGTAAACCTTGAGGATATCTCTGCTCCAAGATGTTTTGAAATTGAACGTAGACTCAAGAAATCTTGTGATATTCCGATATTCCATGATGACCAGCATGGTACAGCCGTTGTAACATTAGCAGCTATGCTTAACGCTCTTAAGCTTACAGGCAAGAAGATTGATGAAATTCGCGTTGTAACAAGCGGTGCAGGTGCTGCAGGTATTGCTATTATCCGTCTCCTTATTTCTATGGGACTTAAAGACGTTGTTATGTGCGATAGATCCGGTGCTATTTACAAAGGTCGTGAAGGTCTTAACTCTGAAAAACAGGAGATCGCTGAAATCACAAACCAGCAGATGAGAAAAGGTACTCTTGCAGACGTACTTGCCGGTGCTGACGTATTTATCGGTGTATCTGCTCCCAACTGCGTAACACCTGAAATGGTTAAGTCAATGGCTAAGGATCCTATACTCTTCCCTATGGCAAACCCCGTTCCCGAAATTATGCCTGACCTCGCTAAAGAAGCGGGCGCCGCAGTTATCGGCACAGGCCGTTCTGACTTCCCCAACCAGATCAACAACGTACTTGCATTCCCCGGTATTTTCAGAGGTGCTCTTGATGTTCGCGCGTCTGATATTAACGACGAAATGAAGATTGCAGCTGCAAAAGCTATCGCTTCACTCGTTTCCGATGAAGAACTTAATGCTGATTATATTATTCCTGCTCCTTTCAATGAAAAGGTTAAGGATACTGTTGCAAAAGCGGTTGCTGAAGCTGCAAGAGCTACAGGCGTTGCAAGAATATAATTATTCTTAAATAACAAGTAAGGCATACTCGCTAATAGAGTATGCCTTTTTATAACCTTTTTTGCATTTGATCTGAACCTAAACAACAAAACTTGTTGACAAATCAAAATCTTTTTGGAAATTTATTGACATTGGTAAAAAAAAGGGGTATACTATACATAATGTAATTAGAGTTTTATTATTTTAGCAACCATAGAAAAACAGGAGATTATATGCAATGAAAAATACTAAATTGAGAGAAAAGATTGAATTTGATAACGTAAAAGACCTTGTTGAAAAAGTTGGTGATATGTATAAAGGTGATTATGTTTATACATATAGGGTAAATCCAAGAGACAAGGACATCGTTAAAGTAAAATACGAAGAAATGCGCGATGACGTACGTGCGCTTGCGACCGAGTTTATAGCAAGAGGATATAAAGGAAAACATCTTGCTCTTATAGGTAAGCTTACTTATCCTTGGATTCTCGTTTATTGGGCAACTTTGTCAATCGGAAGTGTGCTTGTTCCACTTGATCCGGAATGGACAGGCGAAGACCTTTCCGATACCGCAACAAAGGCAGATGCTGCAGCGTTGTTTGTTGGTAAAGATATTGCTGAAAAGGGCGAATTAATAAAAAATATTACCGGAATAAATGATTTAATTATACTTGAAGGCGATGAAGAAAACACAATAAAAGCACTTATAGAATTAGGAAGAAAAAGAATTGAGGAGGGTGACACTTCGTATTTTGACACCACGCCGGATACAGAATGTCTTTCCCTTCTGGTGTTTACTTCAGGCACAACCGGAAAAGGAAAAGGTGTTATGCTTTCCCAGAAAGCGGTTCTCTCTGACCTTTCTGATATTATCCCATATATGGATTTCCAAAAACATACAATTGCACTCCTTCCTCCCCACCACACCTACGGTTCAAGTGTTACGATTCTCGGTCAAACCTCTATAGGCAGCGAAATCTATCTTTCTGCAGGCATTAAATATATCCAGAAAGAACTTAAAGAGCAAAAACCCGGTCATATAGTACTTGTTCCTCTTTATCTTGAAACATTCTACAGAAAAATAATGGCAAACATAAAAGACCAGGGAAAAGAAAAGTTTGTAATGAACGCTATAAAGGTTAGCAACGGATTGCGTAAGATCGGTATTGACCGCCGCAGAACTCTTTTTAAAGCTATTCTTGAAGCCTTTGGCGGTGAAACCAAGATGGTTATTTCCGGTGGTGCTCCTATCAGCCAAGAAATTATGGACTTCTTTGACGGTATCGGTATTTCTGTTTTGAACGGTTACGGAATAACAGAGTGCGCTCCTATTATTGCCGTAAATCACAGTAAGTGGGTCGTTCCCGGAAGTGTTGGATTCCCATTAAATATCTGTGACGTGCGTATTGATGAACCTAATGAAGACGGTGAGGGCGAAATTTGTGTTAAGGGTCCTAACGTTATGCTTGGTTACTATAAAGACGAGGAAACCACAAAAGAAGCCTTTACGGAAGACGGTTATTTCAGAACGGGAGACTACGGTAAGTTTGATAAAAACGGTGCATTGTTTATAACAGGCAGAAAGAAGAATTTGATTATTCTTTCTAACGGTAAAAACGTTTATCCCGAAGAAATCGAAACAGAACT
>JAFQOB010000206.1 GCA_017395725.1 Clostridia bacterium | reverse complement strand
TTTATCGGGATATGCGGAATAAGTATGTCAAGTCTCGCAAGTATAACTCATACTCACGGAATTAAGGTGGGCGGTTCTGATACCAACGACGGTGAAATGGCGGCAAAACTGCGTTCCGAGGGAATAGAGATTTTTATAGGTCATTCCGCCGATAATCTTAGGGGCTATGACGCTGTTGTATATACTGCGGCGATTGCCGACACTAACCCCGAGCTGCGTTATGCTCGTGAAAAGGGGTTGCCTTGTATAAACAGAGCCGATTACCTCGGTAGATTGATGCTTTCATATACCAACAGAATCGGTGTTGCAGGTATGCACGGTAAAAGCAGTGTAACCGGTATGATTGCCCACGTGTTTATTGAAAACGGCAAAGAGCCCACCGTTCTCAACGGAGCAAATACTGCCGAGCTTGGAGGCGGCGCATACAGAATCGGTGATAATAACGGCTTTATTTTTGAAGCTTGTGAATATAAAGACAGCTTTTTGTCATTCCACCCCGATACCGCCGTTTTGCTTAATCTTGAAATGGACCACGTTGATTATTTCCATTCATTAGACCAAATTAAACAGTCCTTTGCAACCTATGCCGATAAGGCGCATACAGTTGTCGCTTGCGGAAATGACACAGATTTGATGGATTCTCTTAAGGGATATAAAGGTAGACTTATAACCTACGGCGTTAATGATGATTCTTTAGATTTCTACGGATATGATATAAAAGAAAATGAATATGGCTACGATACGTTTAGGATTGCTCATAAGGGCGAGGAGATATGCCGAGTTGAATTATCCGTTCCGGGCGAACATAACGTTGTAAATGCCGTTGCCGCAATTACCGTCGGTATTTTGCACGGTCTTGACGCACAAAAAGCGGCTGAAAGTATGTTGACCTTTAAGGGTGTCAACCGCCGTAACGAGTATAAAGGCGAAAGAGACGGTGTTATTATTTACGACGACTACGCTCACCACCCCTCTGAAATAAAAGCAAGTCTTCACGGCTTACGAAAACTGTGTAAAGGTAAATTGTGGTGCGTATATCAGCCCCATACCTATTCGAGAACAGCAGGTCTTTTTGATGAATTTTGTGAAAGCTTCGGTGAGGCAGATAATGTTATCTTTGCAGAAATCTATGCCGCGAGAGAGATTAATACCTTTGGTATTTCCTCGAAAGACCTTGCCGATAAGATAGACGGCGCCCTTTATTTTGATTCCTTTGATAAGATTGCAGACTACGTTAAACAAAATGCGGCCGCAGGCGATTTGGTTGTTTCTATGGGTGCCGGCGACGTGTTTAAGGTGCATCAGTTGTTGTTAAAGTAAGAAGAGGTCTTAAACCCTTTTGAAAAAAAGGGTTTAAGAATCCCAAAATGTATTATGGGAACTTTTTGAAAAAAGTTCCCAAACCCTCAAAAACTTTGAATAAGGGGAAATGTGGGAAAAATGTTCTACAATCATTACTATATACTGTGGGCGGTGGCTTGCTGCCGCCGTGAAAAATAACAGAGTATATTGTTTTTTTGCGTGGGCTTTAAAAAAAGTCCACTTTTTTTATATTATGCAGAAAAAATTTTATAAAAAACGGCTGAAATGTAACGTTTGTTTCGAATATAATTAATGAAAGACTTTCAAAAATGCGAGGACACATAGTTGAAGAATAAAAAATTATTTGAACTCAAAGAATCCCCCGAACTATTATTGCAAGAGCTAATGGACGAATATATGGGATTCGTTTATTCAATTGTATACAAAAAGCTTTATATGGTTGCAACCAAAGAAGATATAGAAGAGGCTGTCAGCGATGCTTTTGTTAAGCTTTACAAGAGTTTGGATTATTACGACTTTGAAAAAAGTTCAATCAAAAACTTTATTGCAGTTATTTCAAAAAACACGGCAACAGATAAGTTTAGGCAATTAACTGCAAATAACGTTGTTTTGTTGAATGTTGATGATTTTCCGGAAATTCAAGATAATGAAGAAGATACAAGTAGATATTACATAAAGAAAGAAGAACAAGAAGAAATATTTAAAGCAGTCTTTAATTTAAAAGAACCAAATAGAACAATAATCTTTCGTCGTTTTTATCTAAACGAAACAGTTGCAGAAATCGCAACTAAAATGAGGATATCTCAAAATGCGGTTCAAAAGCGTTTATTGCGAACTTTAAAAAAATTAAAAACTGCGTTGGGAGGTTATTTCGATGCAAAATAAAATAAATTATGCCCTAAATTGTCTTTCGGACGAAAACGAACTAAAGGTATATAACAGCAGTATAGATGTTGATTACATGTTGAATAAGGAGACACTTGATAGAATAAAAAACAAAACTTTTGAAAAACTTAATATTTTACCCCCGATTCAGACAACAAAATTGGTTTTTTCACCCTTAAAGATAGCAGTTTTCGCTTGTGTAGCTGTTTTGTTGACGTTTACTACTGTATGCGCGGTTGCTGAACCTGTACGTGATAGAATAATAAAAATATTTAACGGTCAAGCTGAAGAAACAGAACAGTATGTATATCCTTATCTTGAAACGCCAGAATATACGCCGATAACGTATCCTGTTGAAGAAGAATTGGATTTTTCAAAGTTTGATTATTCTTCCGTAGATAAGATAATTATTACAAGTGGAAAAACAGGAGATAAAAAGACGTTTTATAAAATTGAAGAAATATTGTCAAAAGTTAAGCAATTAAAGGGCAATTCGCCTGTAAGCTCAAGAGGATATTCCGGATTTGGTTATCACGTTGAAATGTATAACGGTGAAAATGAATTATATAATTTTTCAATTTTTACTGTAGACGATAAATTTTTACTGTATTACGGAGTATATGAAGAGTTTGAAAATATAAAATATAGCTGTATGTATACCTGTGATACTTCGCTTAAGGAAATGGAAGAGTATTTTGATATATTGTTTGGTTGGAAATGTTAAAAAGTGGGATATAACACAATTGATGGTGTAAATTATGCAATAGTACATGATAATCATAGTAATACACCCTATGATGTGGTAATTGCTTTTTCAGAAGTTGACTTTATAGGAAGTGTTTCAATATTAGACGCATAATTGCTTATATTAAAAATCCTACCCTTAATTACAAGGGTAGGGAAGATAATAATATAAAAAATCAGTAGTTTCTTTATCTGAGCAGACTGTTATCAACATACCGTCTGTTTTTTTGTGAAGTATGCATTTAAAATATATAGTTTTTTAGATTGAAAAATAAAAACAAATGTGATATAATTTTTTAGTATAAATTTTATTGCTTTAAAGGTGGTATTTATATGGCGGAATACCTTAGATTAACACAAGAAGACCGTTCTGGCGGATATATTCGTGCAGATATCAGAAGAGATGTGCTTTACGCTTATTGCAAGATTCGCGATGTGGCTATATCTGTTTCAAGAGTAGATGGGACAGTTACTCGAATTGCCGATGATATGGCAGATAAAATGCTTAATGGTGGATTTGTTACCAAGGCTCAGTATGATGCATATCTAAAGAATTTGTCAGATGATATTTACCACTTTGACAGGTTTGATGAATACTCTTCCGAAAGGCTTTATAATTACATTGCAAAAGTACGTAAAGCTAATCTTGGCAATGCTGTAGACAATTATCTTGTAAAGCTTGCAAATAGTACGTATAATTTCACCCCAAACGGTATTGACCAAGGCAATATAAAAGAGCAACTTTTGAAAAGAAGCAAGGCTGTTATTTTTGCTGTTACTCAGGCGGAAATGTTTAGTCTTATGCTGAATGATATAAATACTGCAAAGAATAATGAAATATGGGTATTGTGCGATTCGTCGTTAGTAGGGTTACTTCCCCAAAACGTAAATATATTGACTATAGATGACGGTGGTATTTTTTATAATAAGCGTTTGCAGTCATTTATTGACAGAAACGATGCCTGTTTGATTGTGTATGGCGAAGAGGGACTTACCTCTTGCCGAGGACTTTTGGTAGATGCCGTCGTGTATGCTAACCCCAATGGATATCTTGCACAGGCGGTGACAGGTTTATGGAGTGGAGAAGGTTGCACCGTATACGTTCCTAAAGGTTTGGATATAACCAAATATGTGCCGGTGACTCAAAAGACACGCCTTAACTACAGTATTCTATACAGTTTATGGAAAGAATGCGGAGACAAGATATATAACCTTACCGTAGAACAGTTATACAGCCAATATCCTCAGTTTTTTGTAAACATATACAGTGGAAAAAACAGTGATTTACCCCTTAATATAAAGGCTGAAAGTTTATCAGAGTTTGACAGACAGCTCGACGAGGGACTTCGCGATTATTTAAGTAGCTTTGACAATGCTGAATATAAGTCTGCATATTTTGATAAGGAATTGGAAGAGCAGCCTATTTGCTATGATTCTACTCAAAAACAGAACGGTATTTTGGTTCAAGCGGTTAAGATAAAAAAGGCTGAGGACGCTAAAGTTATCAGCTGTGAAAAGGGAAAAACACCGAGACAAACGTTTGAAAAGCATATGCTGTCGGGAGTGGGTATTGTTTCAAACTTTTTGTTCTTTATGACTCCGAAATTAGGGGTATTATATAACGATTTGCGTAAAGAGCGTGCTTTGGAGCAGGCAGATGCGTCATCGGGACACCTTGATTATATGCGTATAGACAATAAAGAGACGTTTCCTTTGTTTGCAAAATCCTGTATTGCCAAAAAAGAAGACGGAAGATTTTTGTTTTTTAATCACAAATTAGGCGGAGGCAGAGTTTGTATTTCAGGGATAAGCTTTAGCTGGAAAAAAGAAGACGTAAACTCCGATATTTCTTCTGTTAGGGTATATGCTCCCTCCTATGCGGCGAAGGACCGCGATGCCGACAGAAATACATATAAAATTGCGGTAGGCGAGGGAAGAGTTAATATAGTGCTTTTGAGAGATAAAGTTACTTGTATCAGAAAGGGGGATGTGCTGCTGCCAAGCGTTGGCGTGGTGTTGTCTCTTGCCGAAGAAGCTGCATTACCTTTACTTGAAAAATGTGACAGACTTAATGACGGATACTATGATATATCAGGATTGACTCTTGACGTTAAGCTTGATTCGCCCGAGGGAATTGAAAAAGATGAATGGGAAAAGGTAAGTTGGGCGTATGGTGGCGGACTAACCTTGATACGAGACGGTATTGGACTGTGTGACGGCGACAATATGGAAAAATGGTTTGACGAAGAGGGTTGGACAAACCCATTGTCAAGACAAACACAGGAATCCAATCTTCACAGTCTTGTTAAGCATCCACGTACTGCAATTGGTTGTACCAAAGAGGGAAGTTTAGTTATTTTGGTTTTTTCCGGAAGAACGTGGCGTTCTACGGGTGCCGATTATGCTGAGATGATTACTATAGCAAGACGGTTGTTTCCCGATATTCAGTATCTTATGAACTGTGACGGCGGTGGCTCGGCAATGCTCGGTATGGTAAAAGACGGCAGTTTTCTTGAGCTTAGTTTTCCGTCTACTTCTTCCGGAAGCTGTGCGGGACAGGTACGTCCTATAAATACGGTTTTTTATATTCCTATTGAGTAAAGATTGAAAAAACAGAGGATTATTATTATGAAATTAGCAACGACAACGGGAGATTATTCTGCTTATACAGACTCTCAGACAGTGGCTTTAAAGCATATTCGTGATGCGGGTTTTAAATATGCCGACTATAATTTTGGACCCGATTACCGTTTGCAAAACGGAGTGTATTCGGAAGATTACAAAGGGTATTTCGAGAATATTATTAAAAATACGGAAGAGTTGGGCATAAAACTTGTTCAGGCTCATTCTCCTATGGGGAAGCCACTTGTCGACTGCGGTGTGTTACTTAAAGATACTCTGCGTTGTGTTGATGCTTGCGGAGCGTGGGGGATTCCCAATCTTGTGGTACATTCGGGGTATGCGCCGGGACTCTCTGTTGAGGAAACTTTACAAAAAAATAAAGAGTTTTTTATGCCGTTGCTTGAAAGGGCGTCGAAATACGGTGTAAATATTCTTGTTGAGAACTTTAATAAGATGCATAAAGCGGATACTTATTGGATAGATAATGCTCCCGACCTGTTGCGTATGGTTGAGCTTGTAAACCACCCACTATTCCACGCTGTTTGGGACGTGGGACACGCGAATTTGCAGGAAATGCCACAAGACGAAGCGATACGTATGCTTGGAGGTCATATAAAAGCGTTGCATATACAAGATAACAAGGGTGAACGCGATGAGCACCTTGTCCCATTTTTAGGTTCATTAAATCTTGATTCCGTTATGTGTGGATTAAAGCATATAGGATATGACGGATATTTCACCTTTGAGGTGGGCAAATTCTTTGCTTTTGCAGATAAGAGACGGGAATATTCACATAGCACACTTCTTGCAAATCCGCCTATTGAACTCCGTGACGCCTTTGAAAAATATTTATATGAGCTTGGCAAATGTATTTTGCAAAAATATAATTGCTTTGAAGAATAATAAAAAAACCGACTGAAAAGTCGGTTTTTTTGTTGTATTTACAAATTAATCTGTAACTCTGATAAGATACTCAAACACTTTTTTGATATAGTGAAGCTTGTAATCAAGGATTTCGATAGGTGCTCTGCGTTCGCCGGGGATTTCAAGATTAAAAGGTCCCCGGTAACCGATTTCACGTAAGGTTTTTACAACCTCGATAAAGTTTACCGTTCCTCTTGAAAAGGGCATCATATGCTGGTCTGTAACGCCTTCGTTGTTGGCGATATGCAAAGCTTTCAGCTTACTGCCTGCTTTTAATATAAATTCGCGTTGGTTTTTATCGGTTAAATGTAGGTGTCCCGTATCAAGACATATTCCAAACCTGTCGCTTCCGACGCGGTCAATAATATAAAGCAAGTCGTCAGCACTTCTATCTACCAATTCTTGCTCTTCGGGAGAGTGAGGACGAAGATTTTCCAAACAAATTGTGATATCTTTGTCTTTTACATATTCCGCTAAAAGACGCAGTTTTTCAATGTTTTTCTCAATCTTTTCTTCTCTTGTGAAGGTAGAACCTACCATATTATCGCAATGGAGTACCATATTTTTAATGCCTATTGCTTCATACAGATCTATCCACTTGTAAAGTGCTTCCAAAGCGGTATCATCGGAGCATATTTTGATTCTCAAATATAAATGTCCTTGAGTAATCTCAAAATTTTGCTCAGAAAGAAACTTTGCAAAAAGCTTTCCGGTTTCGACTACGTTTTCGCTTCTGTTCAGTAATTCAAAGCCGTGCTCGTCGGACAATTCCGAACAGTAAATACCGTTTTCAATAAATCTTTTTACGGCATCTTCTATTTTTAGCTCAACATAATAGCTTGACCATACACTGAGTTTCATTTTTATACTCCTATAAATAGTTTGAGGTAATAATCAAAAAATGTTATTTTGTAAATCTGTAGTTTGCAACAATTTTTTGTTCCTTGCCGTCATTACCAGAGGTAAGTACGTAGACGTTAAGTGTGTATTTCTTTCCTTCTTCGAATTCTATTTTGCCTAAGTTAAGATTGGAAAGGTCGTATTCGGGAGCGTGAT
>JAFQOB010000205.1 GCA_017395725.1 Clostridia bacterium | reverse complement strand
TCAGCGTTTCCGCCGTCAATGGGTCTTCTGCCTATGGGGTGGAACTTTGTGTAATATACAATTTGTTTTGCTTCTTCAAGGCTCATAAGGTGGGGAACCATTATGCCTGTTGAGTCGGCTTCAAAAGGATTGATAAGGTTTGAATAACAGCCTCTTTTTACTCTTGTAAGAATGTCTGTGTCATAAACCTTTGCTGCTCTTACTGCATTTTCAAGAAAACCGTAATCGGTGGGAACGTGCTCCATATCTACCCAAATACAGTCGAATCCGCACATAGCGGCAATATCAACGTTTCTTATGCTCTCAAGGTTGAGTTTAACGCAGGTTGCAACGTTTCCTGCTCTCATCTGTCTCAACACTCTGCTTTTTCTCATATCCATAATATATTTCTCCTTATCCTTTATTATTTTATGTTTTACTTAGCTGAATAGCCGCCGTCTATGGGAATTACAGTGCCTGTAACGTACTGTGATGCATCGGAGGCGAGGTATACTATCATACCCATTATATCCGTCTCATTAGCCATTCTTCCGAGGAAGGTCTTGCTGGAATAACGTCTTACAAATTCGGGGTCCTGATTGTTGAACAGTCCGCCGAGAGATAGACAGTTACAGCGAACGCCCTGAGGACCGTAGAAGCCTGCAACAAGCTTGGTGAAATTGTGCATACCGCCCTTGTGGAAGAAATAGTCGGGAAGTGCAAAGCCGCTTCCTTTCATTGATTCGCTTCCCTCATAAAGCCACGTGTCAGCACCAAGGTCGCCCATATATGAGCCGATATTTATAATACTTCCGTTTCCTTGCTTAGCCATAACTTCACCGAAGGTACGGGTTATAACAAACATACCCGTTCCGTTTATATTTAAGCTTTCGGTAAATTTACTTGCATCGCCGTACCAGCCGTAGATTGAGGGGCGGTAAACCGAGTTGTTTACCAAAATATCTATTCTGCCGTGCTTTGCCATTATCTTGTCGCGAAGTGCAAGTATGCTTTCTTCGTCCCCTTGGTCATAAGAAGCGGCGTGTATTTTTGTATATCCCTGTTTGCGAAGCTCTTCTGCAAAAGCCTCGTTCTTTTCAAGGCTTCTTGATGCAACCCATACGTCAGCACCCGCCTGAAGAAGTGCCAAAACCATCTGTCCGCCGTATTTTCCCGCACCTGCAGTAACAAGCGCTACCTTTCCGTCAAGGCGGAACATATCAAGAATATTACTCATATTTGTGTCCCTTTCTTTTCCTATATAAATAAGTGCTATACTCTATTCCGACAGTTACGTCTAAAATAAAGTATAGCACGAAGATACTTTAAAAATCAATAAACGGAACAGACACTTTAATAAATTGTATGTCCTATTAGGAAATGTGCCTTTATATAATGCATACCCTAATCAACGTGTCTTACGAAGTCCGTTTGATTTAATCAATAAGTCTCGCAAAGCCTGTTTGACTTATAAATATGTTTTGTAAAAAAATATATTTATTTAATCAATAAGTCTTGCAAAGCCTGTCTGACAAACGGGTCCGCCTATGGCTTCTATAACAGCTTCTTTACCGCCTTTTTTAACTATATCCGCCATCTTTGCAAATACCTTGTCAAGTGCTTCTCTGTGGAGCTTTAATACCTCTTCGTTGTGTGCTAATGTGGGGTACATTCCCGTACCAGCCAAGAAGCCTTCCTTAAGCATAAGCACAGTAAAGAGAGTCTTCATTTCGAGGGCATTCTCGGTAAATCCAAAGTGTGCAAGACAGGGGAAACCGGGGGCGGTTATCTTGATGCCGTGTCTTTCTGCCGCATCTGTCCAGTCTTTCTTTACTGTTTCGCCGATTTTTGCAACGTATTCCCAAACCTTTGTTTTTTCGATTTTGTCAATAGTCGCAAGGGCTGCTGTAGGACCTACGTTTTCTGTCCAATAAGTACTGCTGATAAAGGAGGTGTGAGCTCCGTCCATTGCCTCTTTTGTTCCGATAACTGCTGCTATGGGGTGACCGTTACCCATTGCCTTTGCGAAAAGAGCCATATCGGGATTTACACCAAACTGCAAATGGCTTCCGCCAAAATTAAGTCTCCAGCCTATTGTTATTTCATCAAATATAAGCAAACCGCCGACTCTGTGTACTTCGTCTCTGATATGCTCGAGCCAACCCTCAGGAGGCATATTGTTACGGCAGGGCTCCATTATTACACAAGCCAATCTGTCGCCGTATTCCTTTATAATATTGTCAAAAGCTTCCTTGTCGCCGTAGTTAAAAGTAACCGACGTGCCCTTAAGTCCGCGAGGTACACCTGCAGGCTGAAGTCCGGGAAGATGTACGCCGTCAAGTCCCTTAGTATCGCCTAAGTTTGCCGCCAAATACCAGTCTGCCCAACCGTGATAACCGCATATTGCAACAACGTCTCTGCCTGTTGTGGCACGGGCTATACGTACTGCTATTGCCGCTATTTCGCCGCCTGTTCTTGCAAAACGTACGTTTTCTGCCCAGGGGTGAATCTCGCATAATTTGTCGGCAAGGTATACTTCTTCAGCGGGGTTAAGTGATGACATACAGCCGTTTTGTATACGTTCAATAACAGCTTTGTTTATATCTTTGTCGGAATATCCAAGAAGACATGCGCCGATGCCGTTTGTGGTCATATCGTAGTAATGGTTACCGTCAAGGTCCCAGATTTCACAGCCTATAGCCTTTGCACCGTAGTTGGGCCACTGATTCGGGGCAAACATTTCGGGTCTCTTACTGAGAAGCTGTGTTCCTGCGGGAATGCGCTGTTTTGCGTGTTTGTAAAGGTTTTCGGAAATAGACATTATATTTTCTCCTTTGATTTGTATTTATACTTTTATTTCTGTACTAAAAATATAACACATATCTTCAACTAATACAATGAATTAAAAGGACAAAAATGTGGGTTTGCTTGTCTATAAAAAAACAGCAGATTTTAAATCCGCTGTTTATCGTTTGCTCTTTAATATTCTGTAAAAAATCGGAATTGCTCCCAAAGGGAAAAGCATACCTACAAGCATACCGAGCTTCATTCCAAATCCGTCGGGGGATTCACCTAATTTTACTGCAAGGTCTATAAGTGTCGGGTTGCTTGATGCAAAATCCGTTATTATTCCTATAAGCTGAGGTCCTACCGATGCACCAAGGTCTCCTCCCGCCGCCATCATAGCGAAAATAAATACGCCTCCTTGAGGAAATTTATCCGATGCAACCACAAGGCTGCCCGGCCACATCATTGACGTGCAAAGGCCTGTTAGTGCGCAGGCTATTAATCCGATTGTTGATATGGGGGATAAGGCTGATACGGCATAACATACAGTTGCACCTACAGCACACAAAAACAATACTTTTTCTATATTTCTTCCTATCTTTGAATAAAGGGTACGGCCAAGTCCCAACATTGCGCCAAAAAGTGCAACCCCGAATATATCGCCCCATAATTTTGGTATACCGAGAGCCTTCTCAAGATAACTCGATGCCCACAGCTCCATTGTACACTCTGAGGCTCCTCCCAAAAATATTGCCCCAACGCATAACCATACGCCCCTGTTTTTCAGTAGGTGCAATGCTCCCGTTGCTTTCTTTGG
>JAFQOB010000204.1 GCA_017395725.1 Clostridia bacterium | reverse complement strand
TGACGAATATGCTTAATTATGACAAGAACGTAATGAAGCAGATGAATGAAGAAAAGGCAAACCTTTCAGACGAGAAGGCGAGCCTTGAGCAGATAAAGGCATCACAGCAGGCAGTTCATGACGGATTACAGAAGACCGAGGCTGAGATTGAGGCGAAAGCCAATGAAATGCAGAAGCTTTACGACGATACGTTAAATGATCAGAAGAAGGCTGAACAGATGCTTGCTCAGGCTCAAAAGGACAGAGAAAAAGCAGAGAAAGATTTAGATAAGTATCTTGAAGAGCTTGCAAAGAAAAACAGCGGTTACTATGACGGCGGAGCATTTAGTTATCCTTTACCGCAGAATCAGAATATTCTGACATCTAAGTTTGGTTGGCGTACTTATAAAATATGGGGTAAATGGGTTACGAGTAACCACCGAGGTATTGACCTTGCTTGTCCTACGGGAACACCTGTTTATGCAGGGGCAGACGGTAAGATTGAGATAGCCGGTTGGAACAACAGCTATGGCTACTACGTTGTAATAAGTCACGGCTCTGGATATACTACACTTTATGCACACAACAGTTCGCTTTTGGTTAAGGTGGGTCAGTATGTAAAGAGAGGACAGCAGATAGCGAAATCGGGAAGTACGGGAAATTCTTCCGGACCACACTTGCATTTTGAGATAAGCATAAACGGAAAATTGCAGGACCCCTTGAAGAGTGGACTCTTAAATCATCCGAAACTTATTGACCGCGCAGGATAAGGCGCGTAGGAGAACCAATGTCAAATAAAAAGATAAGCATTCCGGTATTTTTGATAGTTTGCGCTTTTTTGGTGATTATTACTTTTCAGATAACCTTTTTGGCAGTAAGCCAGATATACAGAAAAGAGATTGCCGATTTGAACGCAGATTCAGAGGAGTCATGGGAAAGTAAGCTTGATTATATAAATGAGCTTACGCAGTTGTATTTTTTGAAGGAGATTCCTTTAGAGAAGTTAGAGGAAGTACTTCCTGCTGCTTACGTTGCGGCACTTAATGATAAATATACCTACTATATGCCCAAGGAACAGTTTGATTCTTTTACGTCAAATAACAATGCAGACCTTCAAGGAATAGGTGTAAACGTTATATTCAACAGCGAATACAACGCGATTGAAGTTGTGGGCGTAATGAGTGGGTCACCTGCACTTGAGAACGGAGTAAACCCCGGAGACTTGATATATATTGTTGAGGGTCAGAAGGTTGCAGAGGTTGGGTACAATGCGGCTGTTGATATAATGCTGGGAGAAGCGGGTTCTATTGCATCGTTTTCTGTTATGAGAGAGAAAGACGGCTCTTTTGAAAGCATTGATTTTAAGATAGAACGCGGATTTATTGTTGAAGAGACGGTAACTCACAGACTTCAGGGAAATAATGTGGGTATAATCAGAATAGAAGAATTTGATTTGGGCACCCCGAAGCAGTTTAAGGAAGCTATAGATGCTTTACTGAAGATGGGAGCCGACAGATTTGTATTTGACGTAAGATATAATCCCGGCGGCGATTTAGAATCTATAACAGAGATTTTAGATATGCTTTTGCCGAAGGGTCCGATTATAAGAACGATAGACCGTTACGGTAAAGAGGAAGTTATAAATTCCGATGAAAAAGAGTTTGACTATCCTATGGCGGTTGTTACGAACGGAAGTACGGCAAGTGCTGCAGAGCTGTTTACTTCGGCTTTAAAGGATTACAAGAAGGCGGTTATAGTAGGAGAGAAGACTTACGGAAAGGGAACGATGCAGAGCGTTATTTCGCTTCCCGACGGTTCGGCGGTATGTATGACGACGGCGAAGTATTTTCCGCCCTTTTCCGAAAGCTATGACGAGATAGGTATCGTACCTGACAAAGAGGTGTATTTGTCGGAGGAGTACGCAAATACAAGTATTTATAAGTTGACTTATGAACAAGATATTCAATTGAGGACCGCAGTTGAAGCGATAAGCGAATGACGGTTTTCTGGGTATATAAGATTACAATTACAATTAAGAGGAGATATGAAAATGAATAATCAGATTATTGTAACAGACGAAGGTTTGAAAAAATTACAAGAGGAGCTTTCTTATCTTAAGAATACAAAGCGTAAGGAAGTAACCGAAGCGATAAAATTGGCTCTTTCTTTTGGCGACTTATCAGAAAACAGTGAATATACAGAAGCGAAGGACGAACAGGGTAAGGTTGAGTCCAGAATAGTTGAGCTTGAAGAGATGCTCAAGAACGTTAAGGTTATCAGCGACAGCGATATTCACACCAACTCTGTTAACGTAGGTGCAAGCGTAAGATTGCTTGACGTTGCAAGAAATAAGGAGCTTGAATATACGATTGTAGGTTCAACAGAGGCTGACGCAATGCACGGAAAGATAAGCGACCGTTCTCCTATCGGAAGCGCGTTGATAGGCGCATCTGTAGATGAGGTTGTAACGGTTGCGACACCTGCAGGCAATCGTGAGCTTAAGGTTCTTGAAATAATGAAGAAGTAATTAACAATATAAGAAGTATATATAAGAAATACAGGTGAAAAAAATGAGCGACAATGTAAATGTAAATGTTGAACAGACCGAACAGGAATATAACGAAGTTGTAAAGGTAAGAAGAGAGAAGCTTGCAGGACTAAAAGAGGCAGGAAAAGACCCTTTTACCCTTACGAAGTATGATGTAACAGCTTATTCTACCGATATAAAGGCAGATTTTGAAAAGTATGACGGCAAGACAGTATCAATAGCGGGCAGAATAATAAGCCGTAGAATTATGGGTAAGGCAAGCTTTGTAAATATTCAGGACAGCGAAGGTAATATACAGGCATATATCCGCAGAGATGACGTTGATGCGGGACTCGAAGAGGGACAGTCTGTATATGCTGAGTTTAAGAAATGGGATATCGGCGATATAATTGGTATCGAGGGCTTTGTGTTTAAGACGAAGACAGGCGAGATGTCAGTTCACGCACAGAAGATTATTCTTCTTGCAAAATCGCTTCTTCCTTTGCCCGAGAAATTTCACGGACTTAAGGATACAGATTTGAGATACCGTCAGAGATACGTTGACCTTATAGTAAATCCCGAAGTTAGAGATACATTCTACAAGCGCTCAATGATTTTGAAGGAGATAAGAAACTATCTTGATTCAAAGGGCTTCCTTGAAGTTGATACACCTATTCTTGTTCCCCTTGAAATAGGCGCATCTGCAAGACCCTTTAAGACCCACCATAATACTCTTGATATGGATATGTACCTCCGTATAGAGACAGAGCTTTATTTGAAGAGACTTATTGTTGGCGGTATGCACAAGGTATATGAGGTTGGTAGAATATTCCGTAACGAAGGTATGGATACCAAGCATAACCCTGAATTTACATCTATTGAGCTTTATCAGGCATTTACCGATTACTATGGTATGATGGACTTGGTTGAAGAATTGTACAAGCTTCTTGCTGAAAAGATTTGCGGCAGCCTTGTTATAAACTATCAGGGCAACGAGATAGATATGGGTAAGTGGGAAAGACTTACTATGGTTGAGGCAGTTAAGAAGTATGCAGGCGTTGATTATAACGACTGGAAGACAGACGAAGAAGCTCGTGAGGTTGCAAAGAAGATGCACGTTCACGTTGAAGATAATGCGACAAAGGGAACTGTACTTATTGAGTTCTTTGATGCTTACGTTGAAGAGAAGCTTATACAGCCTACGTTTATTTATGACTATCCCGTTGAGAATAGCCCGTTGGCAAAGAGAAAGCCTTCTAACCCTGCATTTACAGAGCGATTTGAATATTTTATAAACGCGACTGAGTTTGGTAATGCATTTAGTGAGCTTAACGACCCGATTGACCAAAAGGAACGTTTTGAAAAGCAGGTTGCAGCGAAGAGAGCAGCAGAACCCGAAACAGGTGCAGAAGTTGACTACGACTACGTAACAGCCCTTGAATACGGTATGCCTCCTACAGGCGGTCTCGGCTTTGGTATTGACAGACTTGTAATGCTCCTTACCGACAGCGCATCTATAAGAGACGTATTGTTGTTCCCCACAATGAAACCCTTAGACTGATAAGTTAAGAAAACCCAAGATGTCTTACGGTGTCTTGGGTTTTTAGCTAAGATGAAACCGAATTTTAAACAAATAATTTATTCTAGGTTAGATTAAGTAATATTGTTATAAAACAAAAAGGAGTAAACCATGTCAGTTGATATTAATGAATGGGGAACATTTAAGGACAGTTTAAAAGCACCGGTTCATAGGTGGTTTACGTATCCTGCGGGGTTTTCTTATAAAGCCGTAGAATACAGCTTTAGAGAAGCACAACTCACAAAAAACAGTGTGGTTTACGATCCCTTTATGGGTAGTGGCACTACTAATCTTGTGGCAAAAACATTTGGTATAAATTCTATAGGTGTAGAGGCACATCCTTTTGTGTATCCTATAGCAAAATGTAAAATGAATTGGGATATAGATGATAGCAAAGTAATTAACGAGCTTTCCAATATAGAAAAAAGTTTATATATATTCAATAAAAGCGAAACTGAAATAAACAGCATTATTAAAGATGAATTTCCGGAATTAGTATTAAAATGTTATTTGCCTAAAACCTTATATGAGATATTAATAATACGAAATTATATTCTATCAATGGCAGACGATGCAACTAAATTATTCATGAAAGTTGCATTAATTGCAACCCTGCGCGATGTTTCTATAGCTGCAACTGGCTGGCCATATATTGCGCCAAAAAAGATAAAGATTACATCATTATCTAAAGAAGGCTTTAAAAC
>JAFQOB010000017.1 GCA_017395725.1 Clostridia bacterium | reverse complement strand
TAATATCTTTAAAGGGATTGTATTCCAACGTACTTTCGATAAATGCATAACCGTACACGTCAACGTTCAATTCATCAAAGGAAAAACAAGATACTTTAGTATCGTTAAAAATATAAACGTTAGATGGAAAATCCACCTTGCTGTATACGCTGTCGGGCGTATAGGGGTCATGGTTACCCGGAGCAATAACAAACTTACACAAAGGGTTATCCGCAAATTCTTTTTTCACCATAGCGACAGTATCACGCGTAACGTTTACGCTTTCAAAAAGGTCGCCGCTTATAACAACTATATCAACAGCGTTCATCTTGACATAATTCATCATAGACGAGAACGTAGCCAACAATTCATTTTTTCTCAGTTCCGATTTCAAAGCGTCACCGCAAACAAAGGGTGCATCAAGATGAAGATCGGCACAATGTAAAACTTTTACCATAATTCCCTACCTCCGTACATATATTATACACCCATATTTATATTTTTTCAACTTTATTATTGAATTATTTGTGTATAGTATGATATAATATAGTTAAGATTAACGAAATGAGGAAAAAATATAATGGCAGGATACAGAAGAGGACGTATAAACGAAGAGGTTGTAAGAGAGCTTGCTTCCGTAGTACGTGAAGTAAAGGACCCGCGAGTACAGAAAGCAATAGTGAGCATAACTGCCGCAGACGTTACAGCAGATATGAAATATGCAAAGGTATATTTTTCATGTATAGGAAACGCAGACAAAGCGGAAGTGAAAAAAGGGCTTGAAAGTGCATCGGGATTTATGAGAAAGCAGATAGCGGTAAGACTCAATTTACGCCAGACCCCCGAGCTTAAGTTTATTCCCGATGAGTCCATAGAATACGGCGCAAATATAAACAGACTTTTAAAACAGGTTGAGGACGACTTGCATGACTAATAATATTACTCTTGCCGAAATAGCGGAAAAACTTAAACAAAGAGATAGAATATTACTGATTTGCCACGTTCGTCCCGACGGAGATACATTAGCGTGTGCTTTTGCATTAAAATCAGTACTCGAAGAAATGGGAAAGACTATAGTTTGCACGTCAAGCGACAGGGTTGCAGACAGACTTTCATTTCTTTGCGACGATGCGGTATACTTACCCGAAGAGCTTCCAAAGGATTTTAAGCCCGACCTCGTTGTATCGGTAGACGTAGCAAGCAACACTATGCTCGGAAACTGCAAGGAGCTTATTTCTCTTGCAGAATCAATAAAAATCGACCACCACGAAGCCCTTGAACAGTTTGCCGACCATAATTACACAATACCGGAAAGTGCATCTTGTTCAGAAATAATTTTTGACTTGATAAATATGCTTACAAAAGATATGAGCGACAGGGTGTGCGAGTTGCTGTATGCGGGAATAAGCTTTGATACAGGCTGCTTTAAGCACTCAAACGTTACTGAGGGAACCCACCAAAAAGCCTCTTATCTTATATCGAGAAACGTTGATTCGGCTTTGATAAACCAAAAGCTTTTTGGGAATAAAACGAAAAAAGAAATAGAAGCATTGAAAATGGCTTATAATAATCTGCAGTTTTTTGCGGAAGGCAAAATAGCAGTAACTTGTATAACCAACACAATGCGTGAGGAAAAAGGACTATCCGAAGACGACGTTGCGGATTTAGCGCAGATCCCCATTGAAATAGAGGGAGTGTTGATTGGTGCGACTTTAAAAGAAAAAGGAGAAAAGCCTAATAATTACAAAATATCTATGCGAAGCCGCCCCGGAACAAACGTAGGAAACGTTTGCAAAAGGCTGAACGGAGGCGGACACGTATGTGCTGCAGGCGGACTTGTGGTTGCAAACTCCAAAGAAGAAGCGATAAAGACCGTAGTTGAAGCGGCTTTAACCGAAATAAACTAAAAGGAATATACATAAAGATGGCAGATAATACCCCAATGGGCGTAATATGCATAAACAAGCATCAAGGCGTAACCTCCCACACGATTGTAAATATGATACGAAGACTGTATAACACCAAACAAGTGGGGCATACAGGCACCCTTGACCCTATGGCTACGGGGGTTTTACCCGTTATGGTGGGGCGTGCAGTCAAGGCTTCTGAATATTTGACCGCAGAAGATAAAGGTTATATTGCCGAAATGCAGCTTGGGATTGTTACCGATACGGGCGATATTACAGGTAATATATTATCGCAAGACAGCGCGATTCCGGACTGTGAAGCCGTTAAAAAAGCCGTAAAGTCCTTTGTCGGCACAATCAAACAGATTCCACCTATGTACAGTGCATTGAAAGTTAACGGACAAAAACTGGTAGACCTTGCCCGCAAAGGCATTGAAGTGGAGCGAGAATCAAGAGAAATAGACATAAAATCAATATATTTGGAGTCGATAGACGAGCACACAGGCAAATACAGACTGAATGTAGAGTGTTCCAAAGGAACATATATACGCACACTTTGCACAGATATAGGCGAAAAGCTTGGGTGCGGTGCTGTTATGACAAGTCTTTGCAGAACGAAAAGCGGCAATTTTGACATAGGTAACAGCTATACTGTAGAACAGCTTGAACAAATGACCGAGGCAGAACGCACATCCCTCCTCTGCCCCATTGACGAC
>JAFQOB010000203.1 GCA_017395725.1 Clostridia bacterium | reverse complement strand
TGCGTCTGGAGGATGCTGCATCCATTGAAATTGAAGCCTGTGACGGCGAAGCACACTTTGAACCGGTGCCGATGGGAAAACTTTCTGAACACCATCCGGGCTTAGGGGAAATGGGGATTTACCATGTGGAAGAAAGCAGGCCTTTGGGCGAAGGGGAACTGATTACTTTTGGACTGGCAGGAAACCAGAACTGTGGGAAAACAACTTTGTTTAATCAGTTGACCGGATCCAATCAGCACGTGGGTAACTTCCCCGGTGTTACCGTTGACAGAAAGTCGGGTAAAATCAGAAACTATCCCAATACCCTCGTTACCGACCTGCCCGGTATTTACTCCCTCTCCCCCTATTCTTCGGAAGAGGTTGTATCACGTAACTTTATTTTGAAAGAACACCC
The DNA here is from genome assembly GCA_017395725.1 of Clostridia bacterium. The sequence goes on along the minus strand of JAFQOB010000203.1, from coordinate 2,970 downwards.
ACACTGTATTATTAATATCGTTGATGCCACCAATATCGAAAGAAACCTCTATCTTACTATGCAGCTCCTTGAGCTCGGTATCCCCACCGTACTCGCACTCAATATGATGGACGAGGTTAAGGGTAACGGCGGCACTATACATATAAATGAAATGGAAGAAATCCTCGGTATCCCCGTTGTCCCCATTTCTGCTGCAAAAAACGAGGGCGTTAACGAGCTTATCAAACACGCAGTACATATTGCTCAATATCAGGAAAAGCCCGGAAGATACGATTTCTGCAACAAGTCTGCAAAAGGCGGTGCCGTTCACAGATGTCTTCACAGTATCATGCACCTTATTGAAGACCACGCGGAAGCTGCCGATATCCCCGTAAGATTTGCCGCAAGTAAGCTCGTCGAGGGCGATTCAATCGTGCTTGACGCACTTAAGCTTTCGGATAACGAAAAAGAAACGTTAGAGCATATTATTCTTCAGGCGGAAGAAGAATCCGGACTTGACCGTTCTGCCGCTATTGCCGATATGCGTTTCTCCTTTATTAAAAAGCTTTGCGAAGAAACAGTCGTTAAGCCTAAAGAAAGTAAAGAACATCTTCGCAGCCGCAAAATAGATAAGTTTTTGACCGGTAAATACACAGCCCTCCCCGCCTTTATCGGCGTTATGGCTCTTGTATTCTGGCTGACCTTTAACGTTATCGGTGCATTCCTACAAGGCTTGCTCGAAAACGGTATCGATTATCTTACCGGTATAGTTGACGGTCTCCTCACCGGCTGGAACGTTAATGAAGCCTTGCACAGTCTCGTTATTGACGGTATATTCAACGGCGTCGGCAGTGTGCTTAGCTTTATTCCCATTATTGTTATTCTGTTCCTTTTCCTCTCCCTTCTTGAAGACAGCGGTTATATGGCAAGAGTCGCTTTCGTTATGGATAAGCCCTTGCGTAAAATCGGTCTCTCGGGCAGAAGTATCGTGCCTATGCTTATCGGCTTCGGCTGTACCGTCCCCGGTGTTATGGCAAGTAGAACTCTTCCCTCTGAACGCGACAGAAAAATGACTATTCTTCTTACTCCCTTTATGAGCTGTACCGCCAAGCTCCCCATATACGGCTTCTTTGCAAATGCTCTCTTCCCTAAATATTCGGGGGTTATTATGGTCGGTCTCTACTTCCTCGGTATCATTGTGGGTATCGTTGTTGCTCTTATCTCAAAAACTACTACCTTTAAGGGTGAGGCTGTTCCCTTTGTTATGGAGCTCCCAAACTACCGTATGCCCGGTCTTAAAAATACCGCCCATCTGCTTTGGGATAAAGCTAAAGACTTCCTCGAAAGAGCCTTTACGGTTATCTTTGTTGCTTCTATCGCCGTTTGGTTCTTGCAGACATTCGACTTCAGACTTAATATCGTTTCGGATTCACAAAACAGTATGCTCGCTGTAATCGCCGGTTTCGTTGCTCCTATATTCGCCTTGCTCGGCTTCGGCGATTGGCGTGTCGTCACCTCTCTCGTTGCAGGTTTTATGGCTAAAGAAAGTGTCGTTTCTACCCTCTCCGTTCTCTTCGGTACAACGGAAGCTATAAAAAATGCTATCTCCCCCGCTTCTGTTTTGGCTCTACTTGTATTCTGTTTGCTCTATACCCCCTGTGTTGCGGCGGTCGCTGCAGTTAAACGTGAGCTTGGCGCTAAATGGGCATTCGGCGTGGTAATAGGTCAATGCGTTATTGCTTGGATTTGCGCCCTCCTTGTAAGAACTATCGCCATTCTGCTCGGTCTTATGTGAAAAGTTTGCATCAAATTAATAAAGCAGCAAGACGACCTCATCCGACTCACCGCACAAGCTTTGTAATAATTGATTATTTATTGGCGGTGAGCCACCTTCTCCCACCGGAGAAGGTACAATGTAAATGCTTTACCTCATATATTTAAATAAAGTTGCATTTTTATATAGCTAACGCCCGACAAGTTTGCACAAACAAAAACCTTCTCCGGTGGGAGAAGGTGTCGAGGCAGTGTACAAACCTCATCTTTTCTTTTGCTTTGCTGCTGAGACGGATGAGGTCGTAAATAACATACAACTCATTTTTTTAGTGGTTATTGTTCAATTATATCTTGCTTTTTTGGGCATAAAGGAGAAAAGAATGATTAAAGCAGTTCTTATAGATATTGATGATACCTTGCTTGATTTTAGAAAAAGCGCCGAGACAGCTATCCGTCTTTGCTTTGAAAAATACGGCTTGGAATTTAACTCAAACGTTATCAAAACCTTTCATACCATAAACGACGAACTGTGGCGCAAAATTGAAAGAAAAGAAATTACTAAACAGGAACTGTACGGTCTCCGTTGGCTTACTATTTTTAAAGAACTCGGTATAACCCTTGACGGCCTTGAAATGGAAGCCCTCTTCAGAAGTACCCTTTCGGGTATCGCCGAGCCTGTCGATAATGCATACAATTTGCTTGATTATCTATACGAAAAATATCCCCTCTATGCCGCAAGTAATTCTTCCTACGAGCATCAAAGAAAACGTATGACCCAGTCGGATATGCTTAAATATTTTCAAAAAATGTTCGTTTCTGAAAACGTGGGCGCTCTTAAACCCGCTAAAGAGTTCTTTGATTTCTGCTTTGGCGAAATGGGTAATCCTAACCCTGACGAAGTGGTTATTATCGGTGATTCGCTTACGTCGGATATTATCGGCGGGGTCAATTATGGGCTTAATACCATTTGGTATAATCCCTTTAATAAAGAATTACCCCCAAACCTTTCGCCGTCCTATACGGTAAATGATTTGAGGGAAATTAAAGAAATATTGTGAAATAAAAAAAGGTGTAGAAGACACCTTTTTTTGTTTGTTAGATGAGTAGTAGGAACGTTCATCGAATCTATCCAACTTCATTAAGTGCAGCAACGGGGCGACGTCCTCGACGCCCCGTTTCAAACAATAATTTTTTAAAAAATATAATTTAGATATATGA
>JAFQOB010000004.1 GCA_017395725.1 Clostridia bacterium | reverse complement strand
GTGTTGCAAAGGCTTACAGTATCGTGGATATTGAACTTCTCGAACACTGCATCAGAGACGAGCTCAATACTTCCGCTTTGAGAAGAATTGCGATCCTTGATCCGATCAAGGTTACGATTACAAACTATCCCGAAGATAAAACGGAAGAGTTTGAGGTTTCAAACAATCCCCAGAACCCCGAAGCAGGCACAAGAAAGGTTACTTTCTCCAAACACATATATATTGATAAGTCCGACTTCGCGGAAGTTCCTCCTCCAAAGTTCTTCAGACTTAAGCCCGACGGCGAAGTACGTCTTATGGGTTCGTACATTATCAAATATCAGGACGTAGTTAAAGACGAAAACGGAAACATTACGGAAATTCTCTGTACCTGCGACCTTGAAACTGGTTGCGGAAATCCCGTTGACGGCAGAAAGGTTAAGGGTACTATCCATTGGCTTTCCGAGGTCAATGCAGACGATGCTGAGGTTCATCTTTACGACCGTTTGTTTACTCTTGCAAACGTATTTGATATTCCCGAGGGTAAAACGTATACCGATTACCTGAACCCCAACTCCTTGACGGTTGTAAACGCTAAGGTTGAAAAATGCCTCGCTTCCGCTGAAAAGGGAGAAAAATTCCAGTTCGTTCGTACAGGCTATTTCTGCAAGGATACCAAATACGAAAACTGCTATAACCAGATAGTAGGTCTTAAGGATAGCTATAAGGCGTAATTAAACGGAATTTATGGGGAAGAACCTATGTTTTCAGGTGAAAATAAGGTCGTTTCATAGATTTATACTAATATAATTGCTCTAAATATTGAACTTTTCTGTAATTTATGAGCTTAGGTATTGCAAAATACACAATTATCTGATAAAATAGTAAGAGCTAAAAAACCTATACTCGCACGGAGGTGACAGTTGTGCCCAATATTAAGTCCGCTAAAAAGCGTTGCAAAGTAATCAGCGCTAAAACTATGCAGAACAAGATTCAGAAATCTATACTCAGAACAAATCTTAAGAAGCTCCAGGCTGAAGTTAAAGAAAACCCTGCTGCACTCAAGACTGCATATAAAGTTCTCGACAAAGCTGTTGCGAAAGGTATTCTTCACAAGAACAATGCTGCTCGTAAAAAGGCTCAGATTGCTGCAATGGCAAAATAATTAAAAAACAAATCGGAACATAAGAGAACTTTTCTTTTATGTTCTTTTGTTTTATTTGAATCAGGGGGTTTATTTATGTCTAAAACAAAGATAATGTTTTGCTTCGATACCGAAGACTATACAACAATCGAGTCCACAGAAGCCGCTGCAAGAATTGCAGATATCCTTACGGAAGAAGGATGCAGGGGCAGTTTTATGACCGTCGGCAGAGTGGCGTATGAGTTATCCCGTCAAAAGAGATTTGATTTGTTGAAATCTTTTGAGGGTCATGAAATCAATTTTCATACAAAAGACCACACTTTACACCCCACGTTGATCGAATATACCGATATTGAAGATTTCAGCGTGGCTTCTGACAGACTTCTTCGTGAGGAGTGTGAAGGTATGGGTATGGTTAAGGCAGTTTTCGGTTTGGATAAACTGTATTCCGCATGCCCTCCCGGACCAAGCCGTTCTTATGCGTCAATGATCATATACAGCGAACTTGGCCTTCCCATATATTCGGATTCCGGAGTTATAACTAAAGACGGTAGAGATGTTTTTTACTGCAGCGAACTTCAGTTAGACTATACGGTCTGGTTCGAAGAAGAACTTTTTAATAAGTATGATAACGATGACTCTCTTATAGAGGAACTTAAAGACCGTCTTGCAAAACGTGAAAAGGCTATAATTTACGATCACCCCAACAGATTTATTTTTAATCAGTATTGGGACGATATTAACTATAATAAGAAGAATCTTGTAGAATACGGTAAGTGGATACCCTGCACAAAACGTACTGACAAGGATATTGAAAAATATTTTGACCTTTACAGAAAGGTTATCAGAAGCATCAAGAATGATGAAAGATTTGAGGTAACAACTCCCGGTGAATATTGGGAAAGCATCAAGGATAAGCAGGAAAGAACCGTTGATATTTCCGACGTTCCCGTTATTAAAAAGGCGCTTGAAGCTGATTTTGCGCCTGTCAGCAATCCCGTGTCACTGTCCATTTCCGAGATTTTCGATGCGGCGTTAAGCTTTCTTTCCGGAAAAACGTCTCATAAGGTAAGAAATATTTACGGTTTTTTGAGCACACCAAAGGGTATTACGGAAGAAACTGTTGTTAATGCTTCCGACGTTATAAAGGCCGCAAGTGAGATAGTTGCTCCTTTTGAAAAACCGTTTTTCGTTCCCGAAACCATAAATGTGGGTGGTAAGGTTTTAGGTGCGGCAGATTTCCTGTTTGCAATGCTTGAAACTCTTTGCGGAAATGAAAAAATCACCCTTAAACCCCGTCCTCAGCTGAATTCTCTTGATGAATTCCCCGAACTCAGAGACGTGAACTTTAAAGGTGAATGGCTCTACAGCGATGATCTTATGGACGATTACCTTTCCGATCGTCTTCGTTTACAGTGCTGGACATTGAGATTTTAATTGAATATTACAGTTATTTAAGGGGCGGGGCTTCTTTTCACGTGAAAAGAAGCCCCGCCCCTTAAATAACTGTAATATTCAATTAAAATCTCAATGTCCAG
>JAFQOB010000202.1 GCA_017395725.1 Clostridia bacterium | reverse complement strand
TTTTCAACAGTTACCTCATCTCTAAAAAGTAAAATAGTTGAAAGCAAGAAAACAACAAGTACACAAACTGATATATATTTTGCAGTCTTAAATCTTCCGGAAAGAACAAGAAAATATGAATTAACCTTGGATTTCTTCTCGGAAGCATCTATTTTATTATCTTCTTTTGAAACAGAGTTCATCTTGTACTCCTTAATATACTACTTTATTTAAATACAAACCTTGGGGTGGCACGGTAAAACCTGCGTTTTTTCTATCTTTACTTTCGATAATTTTGGGGATATCCTCAACATCAATCTTTCCTGTTGATACTTCAATAAGCGTACCGGTCAAAATTCTCACCATATTGTATAGAAATCCGTCAGCAGCTACAGTTACGATTACTTTATCGCCGTCACGTTTGACTTCAAAATATTTAATTTCTCTGACCGTATCCTCGACAGAAGATCCCGCCGACATAAAAGCCGAAAAATCATACTTACCAACAAACTTTTTAGCCGCAACATCCATAACCTCTTCATTTAGGGGTATGGGATAAATAAAAGCCTTATTATTTAAAAAAACATTTCTCACGGGAGAATTCCAAATAAGATACCGGTATTCTTTGTATTTAACGTCATACCTTGGGTGGAAATCATCATCAACAAATTCGGCAGATAATACTGCAATATCATCAGGCAAATATCGGTTTAAAGCAAGAGGAATCTTACATACAGGAATATTTATTATATCTTTGGCTGTGTCAACAGTACAGCAAAAACATCTTGCATGAACACCGCTGTCTGTACGACTGCAACCTGTAACGGAATATCTCTTTCCAAAAACATTTTCAACGGCATCTTGTAATGTATATTGGATAGATGGAGCGTTTTTTTGCACTTGCCATCCACAATAATTAGACCCGTCATAATTCAAAATGAGTTTAATTTTCAAAAAATCACCTTTTTAAAATTTATATAACCCAAATCGGCAAATATACGTTAATCAAAACAATAGCCACACAAAGAAGTATAACTGCAAACAAAGAAACGAAGTCCACAAAATCATATTTCAGCGAAACCATTCTTGTTCTTCCGTCTCCCCCTCTGTAGCATCTACACTCCATAGCTGTAGCAAGATCGTCAGCTCTTCTGATCGACGAAACAAAAAGCGGTATAAGAACAGGAATTAAAGCCTTAGCACGTTGCATAAGCTTTCCTGAGGTAAAATCTGCACCTCGAGCTTTTTGAGCATTCATTATCTTGTCTGTTTCCTCAATAAGCGTAGGAATAAAACGTAGCGCTATAGACATCATCATTGAAAACTCATGAACAGGAATCTTTAGTTTTTTTAGAGGTGCTAGTAACTGTTCGATTCCGTCTGTCATATCAATGGGAGAAGTAGTATACGTTAGTAATATACTTGTACCTGTAATCAAACAAACGATTCTCAAAACCATATAAAACGCAAAGAGTAAGCCTTCTGCATATATATTAATAAAATACCAATGTACAAGCAAATGATCGCCCTTTGTCCAAAAAATGTTTATTACTGCAGTAAAAGCTATAACAAACAAAACAGGTTTTATACCTCTCAACACCGGTTTTAAAGGCAGTTTGCTCAACATAAGCATAGCAACTACCGATAAAAACAATAGAGCATAGGAAATTAAAGACTTGGCTAAAAATACTAAAACAATATATAAAACAGTTAGAATAATTTTTATTCGCGGGTCTAACTTATGAATAATAGAATTCCCCGGGAAATATTGTCCTAAAGTAATATCTTTAATCATTCTATTCCCTCCTTAGATTTTAAACAAGAGAGAATCGCTTTTCGAGCATCATCAATTGTAAAAACGTTATCCGGCAAATTTAATCCTTTTTGTTTAAGCTTTCTAAACAAATGTGTGATTTGCGGAACGTCAAGTCCAACTTCAACCAGCTTATCTGCCTGTGAAAAGATATCTTTCGTTTCACCAGTCATAAAAACAGCCGATTTATTCATAACAACGAGCTCGTCGCAATAGACAGCCATATCTTCCATACTGTGACTTACAATAATAACAGTGGTACCGGTCTGTCTCTGGAATGTTCTTATTCCGCCAAGAATTTCTTCTCTTCCAACAGGGTCTAAACCGGCGGCAGGCTCGTCAAGAACAAGAACTTGAGGTTTCATTGCCATAACCCCGGCAATTGCTACCCTTCTTTTTTGTCCGCCCGA
>JAFQOB010000016.1 GCA_017395725.1 Clostridia bacterium | reverse complement strand
AGAAGATGTAACATTAACTTCAAAGCTCATTGACGGCACATATCCTGATTATGAAAGAGTTATCCCGACCGATAATGATAAAATTTTGGAAATCGGGGTTAAAGAGCTTTCTTCAGCCGTTGACCGTGTTTCGGTTGTAGCCGAAAGAACAAGAGCCATCAAGTTGATTACGGGTACCACCGATTCTGTCGAGAACGCGGATTTCACGAGGCTCTTCGATATACCATTCGTCGCCAACCAAGGTGATAGCGCCCCAAAGGTGTGCGTTTACGTTAATAACCTGACGGAGAGTTGTAGCAAATACCGACGTATCGGGGAATGCTTTCTTAACTCTTGCGGTCATTTCCTTAAAGTTTTCAATCTTGGAAGCAATATCCTTACCGCCTGCTTCGGGACCTTCGATACCGAGGCAAAGCTGGAAGTCTTCTTCGTTACCTATAAGAATATCGGAAACACTTGCAATTTCTGTAAAGATATCGTGGAGCTCCTGTTCTCTGCCTTCCCAGAAAGAAGCTCTGTGGTTAAGGTCAAAAGAAATAAGAGTACCGTATTTCTTTGCAGCTCTTGCAAGTTCAAGACAGAACTTACTTGTTTCGGGAGAAAGTGCGCCGATAAGACCGGATAGGTGGAGTATCTGAACGCCCTCTTCGCCAAAAATTCTTTCGAGGTCAAAGTCTTCAAGGCAAAGTGTTCTGCCTACTTCGCCTGCTCTGTCGTTAGTAACGCGAGGACCTCTGAGTCCGTAACCGCTGTCAGCGATATTGAACTGATGACGGTATCCCCAAGGACCGCCCTGTTCAATTTCTTTACCTTCAAAATCCATACCTCTTGAACGGAGATTCTGTTTAATAAATGCGGCAATAGGGCTGCCCTTTACAAACTTTGTGAGAACCTTAACGGGAAGACCGAGGTATGCGGAAATACTTGCAACGTTTGTTTCAGCACTTGTCGCTTGCATACGGAACATATCACTTGCGGCAACGGGCTGACCGTTTTCGGGAGTAATTCTAACGCCCATACTTGTAGGAACTACAAGGGCATATTTACAGTTTTTCTTAAGTTCTTTCATATTCTTTCTCCAATCGTTAATCTTATTGAAGTAATATTAAACCACATAGTTAGAAGCTGCTGTGTCGCCGCCTTCACCTGTCCAGTTGGTGTGGAAGAACTGACCGCGAGGAGCATCAACTCTTTCGTAGGTGTGAGCACCGAAGTAGTCTCTCTGAGCCTGAAGCAAGTTTGCGGGAAGTCTTTCGCAACGGTAACCGTCATAGTAAGAAAGAGCTGTTGTCATAGCAGGTGCGGGAATACCGTTTGCAATAGCGGCAGCGCATACGCGTCTCCAACCTGCCTGAGCTCTGTCCATAACGCCCTTGAAGTAGGGGTCAAGAAGAAGGTTGGTAAGTGCGGGGTTATTGTCAAAAGCTTCTTTAATCTTGCCGAGGAATACGCTTCTGATGATACAGCCGCCACGCCACATAAGAGCGATACCGCCGTAGTTGAGGTTCCAGCCGTAAGTCTTAGCAGCCGCACGCATAAGTGTGTATCCCTGAGCGTAAGAAACTATCTTTGCAGCAAAGAGTGCGTCTTTGATGTCAGCAATAAACTGAGCCTTGTCGCCTTCAAACTTAGGTGTAGGACCTGTGAGAACCTTAGAAGCTTCAACACGCTCTTCTTTAATAGCGGAGAGGCAACGTGAGAAAACAGCTTCGCCGATAAGTGTCAACGGAACGCCTTCGTCAAGTGCGGCAATACCAGTCCACTTACCTGTTCCCTTCTGACCTGCTGTATCAAGAATCTTTTCAACGATAGCAGAGCCGTCTGTATCCTTATAACCGAGAATATCACGAGTGATTTCGATAAGATAGCTGTCGAGTTCACCCTTGTTGTATTCGGTGAATATTTCGTGCATTTCATCTGCAGAAAGACCGAGATAGTCGCGCATAAGGTGATATGCTTCGCAGATAAGCTGCATATCGCCGTATTCAATACCGTTGTGAACCATCTTTACAAAGTGACCTGCGCCGTTTTCGCCAACCCAGTCACAGCAGGGCGAGCCGTCTTCAACCTTAGCACAGATAGCCTGGAATATGGGCTTAACAGATTCCCAAGCTGCAGGAGAACCACCGGGCATCATGCTGGGGCCCTTAAGAGCGCCTTCTTCACCGCCGGATACGCCTGTACCGATGTAAAGGAGACCCTTTGATTCAACGTATGCTGTTCTGCGGGCAGTGTCGGGGAAATGTGAGTTACCGCCGTCGATAATGATGTCGCCTTCTTCAAGAAGAGGGATAAGGGATTCGATAGTTGCGTCAACTGCGCTTCCCGCCTTAATCATCATCATAACCTTACGGGGCTTTTCGAGAGAAGCAACAAGCTCTTCAAGGCTGTATGTTCCTACGATGTTCTTGCCCTTTGCTCTGCCTTCAACAAAGTTCTTTACTTTTTCGGTTGTACGGTTGTAAACCGATACGGTAAAGCCATGACTTTCCATGTTCATAACGAGGTTTTCGCCCATTACGGCAAGACCAATCAATCCGATGTCTGATTTTTTCATTTTTATTCTCCGTTCCGCCGTTAATTCTAACGGCAAATATATTATAATTTTAATAGTTTACTGTTTTATTTTCTCGAGTAATTCATAGGGAATCTTAAGGTTACCGTAGCCGACTCCGATTTTTATATGTGGCTTGTTTGCTCCGTGAAAATCGGTACCGCCTGAAATAAGAAGATTATGTTTTTTAGCTAAGGCCTGATATTCTGCTTGCATAGCGTCGTCGTATTCGGTGTAATAACCCTCAATTCCGTCGAGTCCTGCATTTTTGAGTCGTATAACGTAATTTTCAAGCTCTTCGCCCTTAAATTTTGTCAGGTGAAGATGTGCAAGGAATGCTTTGCCGCCTGCGGCGTGGATAATCCTTATTGCTTCTTCGGGTTCAAGTAAACGCAAGCTGTTGAATGCGGGTTTCCCCTTT
>JAFQOB010000201.1 GCA_017395725.1 Clostridia bacterium | reverse complement strand
TAAAGAAAGAAATATCCCTGAACTTAAAACCCGTAAAGAAATGCTTGATATTCTCCTTGAAGAAGAGTACGGTCATTTACCCCCTCTTCCTGAAAAGTGCGAGTGGGAAGTTAAAGAAAATGTTATACCCAAATTTTGCGCAGGAAAAGCTATTGCTTATATGATTACAGCTAAGCTGGTGGTTAACGGCAAGAATTTTGAGTTTCCTTTTTATGCAACTATTCCAACGGAGAAAAAGAATCTTCCGTTTTTTATTCACATAAACTTCAGAGACCTTGTTCCCGATAGATATATGCCTTCCGAAGAGCTTGTTGATAACGGTTTTGCTGTTTTTTCTTTCTGTTACAATGACGTTACTAAGGATAATGATGATTTTACCGACGGTCTTGCAGGTGTTCTTTTTGAAAATGGTCAACGTAAGCCTAATGACCCCGGAAAAATTGCAATGTGGGCTTGGGCGGCACACAGGGTTATGGACTATGCTGAAACCCTCGGCGACGTTCTTGACCTCAATTGCGGTATTGTATGCGGTCATTCGAGACTCGGTAAAACAGCTCTTGTTACTGCCGCAACCGACGAAAGATTTAAATTTGCATATTCCAATGACTCGGGTTGCTCGGGCGCCGCTATAACAAGACAAAAAGGCGGAGAAACCGTTGAAAAGATTTGCTACAAATTTGGTTACTGGTTCTGCGAAAACTATAAGAAGTACATAAATAACGAAAATGCTATGCCGTTTGACCAGCATTATTTAGTTTCTTCTATTGCACCGAGATACGTTTGTATCGGCAGTGCTTCCGAAGACCTTTGGGCAGACCCGATTTCTGAAATGCTTAACTGCGTCGCTTCAAGCTCTGCATTTAACAAAGGCTTTGTTTATGAGGACAGATTGCCGGAAATTGCTGATAGATTCTTTGAGGGAGACGTCGGATATCATCTTAGAAAAGGCCTCCATTATTTCAGCAGAGAGGACTGGCTCAGACTTATTGACTTTGTTAACCTTCATAGAAAAAAATAATTATTTAACCCGTCTTTTTGGCGGGTTTTCTGTTGGTTTTATATTGAATTAATTATGAAAATAATGTATAATACGTCTATAATATTATTTGGAGTATTTTAGTATGAATCAATTAAAAGAAACTTTTAAAAGCAAATCAAAATATAAGATTCTTTTGCTGACTATTCTTATAACAGGTGTGTCATACGGGTTATATAAAGGAATGCTTGACAACTTCCTTGCTGAAGTAGTAAAAATGGGTGAAATGGACCGAGGAATAACCGAGTTCTTCAGAGAACTACCCGGTATTATGCTTGTTTTTATTCTTGCCGCATTCTATATGCTTTCTGCTGAGTCGTTATATAAAGCGGGGGCTGTTATTATGCTTGTCGGTATGGCAATGCACGCGTTTTTGCCTCCCACCAAAATTTTGGCTACTCTGGCTATTTGTACATATTCTTTGGGTGAGCATATACAAATCGGTATGAAAAGTACTCTTGTGATGGGATATGCCGAAGATGGAAAAGGCGGACAAGCCTTAGGCTTTCAAAGCTCTGCTACCCAAATAGGTACTCTTGTTGGATATATTGTAATTGTCGGTGTATTTGCGTTCTTTACAAAAAATCAACCCTATACAACGTTCTTCGTAATAGCCGCAGTTTTAGCCGGAATCAGTGTTCTTTTCTCTGCGAAACTTACAGGTAAAAGCCAAACTGACAAAAATAAAAGCAGATTCTATTTTCATAAAAAGTATACTAAATACTATATGCTTGAAATGTTATATGGGGCACGTAAACAGGTGTTTCTTACGTTTGGTCCTTATGTGTTGATTCTGTTTTATGGTGCTAATGCGGCTATGATTAGTTTACTTTTTGCTGTTTCTGCCATTGCTTGTTTCTTTGCTTCGCCGATAGTAGGGAAGATTATTGACAAATTAGGGTATAAGGTGGTCATGATTTCCGACACCTTGATTTTGGTTATAGTATGCTTCTTCTACGGTTTTGCACATCACATATTCCCAAAAGATATTGCGTTTATCGTCTGTTGCTTAAACTATGTTCTTGATGCTGTAATATCACTTGCATCAATGGCTTCTAACGTCTACGTAAAAGACCTTGCAGAAACCCCCGAAGAAGTAAAGGCTACTATTTCTACCGGTGTATCAATCAATCACGTTATTACTGTATTTATAGCCCTCTTCGGCGGTTGGATCTGGGAAGTCCTTGGTATAGAAATGTTATTTATTATTTCTGCAATACTCGGACTTTGCAACAGTGCTTACGCTGCTACTATAAAAACAATAAAATACAATTAAAAATATCCCCGACAAAAACGGTTTAATGTTTTGTCGGGGATTATTATTTTATGTAACTATATTTTTTATCCATATTCCTTTTTTGACAAAAGTGAATCCTATAGCACACTTTATGAAATTTAAGCCTTGGCAAATTGCGTATATAGGCAGAATTGACAGAGATGTCAGGTTGCAAAGGATATACGCTGTCGGAACGCTTATAAGCCATACGAAGCCTGAATCAAATATTATTGTTATGAGCGCTTCGCCCCCCGAACGCAACGTAAAATATGAAGCGTTTGCAAATGCGTCAAGAGGAATCGCCAATGCACATATTTGCATCATTCGGGTTGACAGAAGCTTCGTGCTTTCGTCAAGCTTATAAAACTCGGGAATAAATATTGCGCACAGTCCGAATAATATCGCAACACCTATACTGATAAACACGGAAAAAGATATTAGTTTTACCGATGTATTCTTTGCTTCTTCTTTTTCTCCTGCCCCAAGCAATTGACCGAGTATTATGCCTATTGCGGCACCTACAGCAAGAAATGCTACTGAAAATACGTTAAAAAATATCTGAACAAGGTTATTTGCGGCTACAACCTCAAGACTTACACCGGAATAACATTGATTTACAAACGCAAGGCCGCCCGCCCACATTGTTTCATTTAACATAAGCGGTATGCCTTTTTTGCATATATTTTTTACAAGCGTTATTGGAACGTGTAAGCTCTTGAAGGCTCCTATAATAAATGTATTTTCATAATACCTCATTCCTGTCCATACTGATACAACCCCAAGCTCAACAAAACGCGATACAACAGTTGCTATAGCTGCACCCTTTACACCAAGTGTGGGGGCTCCAAAATGACCAAAAATAAGTATGTAGTTTAGTATTAGATTTACCAAAACTGCAACAAGTCCGGCTATCATTGGCGGAACTGTTTTTCCTGTTTCTCGCAAAGTACTCGAGTAGCATTGAACAATTGCTGCAGGGATTAATCCTATTAACATTACGTATAAATAATCTTTACCTGCTATTAATGACGCTCTTGCGGTCTCGGGGGCTCCCTCTCCCTTTAAATAGAGGTTTATTAACTCTTCTCCTGCGAATCCAAATAACATAATTACACCTATTGTTAAAAGTGTGCATGAAATTATTTTGAATCTAAAGGTATTTCTTAAATTTTTTGTGTCTCCGCTTCCAAAAAATTGTGCTCCAAATATACCTGCGCCCGATACAGCTCCGAAAATACATAAGTTATAAACAAACATTAGCTGATTGGCAACAGACACACCTGTCATTTCTGCTTGGCCGACTTGACCTACCATAAGGTTGTCGAGCATATTTACAAAATTGGTTATTCCGTTTTGCACCATAATCGGTAGCATCAATGCCAAGACGTGCTTATAAAATTTTTTATCACCGATAAATTTTTTAATCATATTAACCTCGCATAAAAATCACTTCGAAAATTCTAACATATCTTTCAGATATATTCAAGTTTTTTTGTCAAAAACTTGATATTAGTTTTTTTATTGAGTATAATATTGATAATATTATGATTTATGGAGAATTGTTTTGAAAAAATTTATTATATATCTTTTATTTATAATGTGCTTGTTTACTTCCTGCGTTGAAGGCAATATGAGCTATGACGGCTCTAAACTTGATTCTGACGAAATGTGGAATGACAACGTTGAACAAAACGGCCATACAGAAAAAGAGTTTATTATTCACCCTCAGGTTTTAGATATGACGCTCGAGGAAAAAGTAGGGCAGTTGTTTCTCGCGCGCTGTCCTGATATAAATGCAGTTACAGACGTAAAAAAATATAATCTTGGTGGGTATATTCTTTTTGCAAGGGATTTTGAAGAAAAAACACCTGAAATTGTTATTGATAATATTACTTCTTACCAAAATGCTGCCAATATTCCTCTTTTGATAGCGGTAGACGAAGAGGGGGGCGACGTATGCCGTGTAAGCAAATATGAAAATTTCAGGGATAACAATTTTCTCTCTCCAAGATCGATTTATAAGCTTGGCGGTATGGAACGGTTAAGGGCTGACGAAGCAGAGAAGAGTCTTTTGTTGAAATCTCTCGGGATAAACATAAATATGGCTCCTGTGTGCGATATATCAACTGATAAGAATGCTTTTATGTATAAACGCTCATTGGGACAAGGGGTAGAATTAACCTCGGAATTTGTTTCCTATGTTGTTTCTGTTAATAACAACAATAAAATCGGCAGTGTTTTGAAGCATTTTCCCGGATACGGTAACAACGGCGATACTCATGATGACATTATAGTTGATAACAGACCTTTGTCGGTTTTTGAAAATACTGATCTTATACCCTTTAAAAAAGGCATAGAAAGCGGTGCACCCGCTATCCTTGTCAGTCATATCATAGTAAACTGTTTTGATAGGGAGATGCCTATTTCGCTTTCTGTTCCTGCACACGAATACGTGAGAAAAGTGTTGGGGTTTGAGGGGGTAATTATAACAGATGATCTTGTTATGGATGCAATTAAGGACAAGTATGGCATAGAAGAGGCGGCTGTTCTGGCTGTTCTTGCGGGAAATGATATTCTTTGCAGTACAGAATATGAAAAACAGTATAACGCTGTTCTTGAAGCGGTGAAGTGTGGAAGAATTTCAGATGAGTTGTTGAATAAAGCCGTTTCAAGAGTTCTTTATTTAAAAGAAAAGCTTGGGTTAATATAGCTCAATTATAGATAGCATAACAAATACAACATTTTTTAGATGGAAGAGCAGAACTCTTTTCTGTATTTGAGAAAAGGCACCGCTTCGGCGGTGCCTTT
>JAFQOB010000200.1 GCA_017395725.1 Clostridia bacterium | reverse complement strand
TAGGTACAAAAGACGGTGTGGCATTCGAAGGGGGAACAGACCAAGGCTATGACCTTACTATCGGTTCGGGCAATTTTATTCCCGGTTTTGAAGAAGGCTTGATTGGCCACAATATTGGTGAAGAGGTTATACTTGACCTGAAATTTCCCGACAGCTATCACGTGGAGGACCTTAAGGGTAAAGCGGTTGTATTTACCGTAAAAATAAACAAGATAACAGAAACTATAGTTCCGGAATTGACAGACGATATGATTGCTTCTTTGAAACAAGATGATTATAAAACGTTGGACGAGTTTAAGGTGTTTATAAAGAATCTTGCTACAAAAGAAGTTATTTGGGAGACTTATGTAAAATCTTGTGAGATTAAGAAGTATCCTGAAAAAGAGGTTGACAGTTATATTAATAACGTTATTTCCAACTATACAATTCAGGCACAGTACTATAATATGACTCTTGATAACTTGCTTTCGGCAATGGGATTTGCAAGTCTTGACAAGTTTAAGGAATACGTTGAAGCTGACGTCAAGAGTACTGTTGCGACAGAAATGGTAGTATATCAGACTGTTCGCGAAAAGAAGATTGAAGTTTCCGATGATGAATATAAAGTTTTTGCTCTCGAACTTGCCAAAGAGAATAATATTGCTTCTGTTGAAGAAATGGAAAAGCAGGTTGAGAAGGACTATATTATGACCGGTATTTATCAGAAGAAGATAATTGATATGCTTTACAAAGCAAGTAAAACGGAATAATAAAAGATGCTATCTTGTTAAAGATGAATTGTGCAAATAAGAGTAACTAAAAAGGCTCCCTCCGAGAGGGAGCTGGATTTTGCGAAGCAAAAGACTGAAGGAGAGTGCGTTACTTTATTGTTAATTTAATCTTATAATTTCGCAGCTCATTCCGTCAGCTGATAAGCAGCTGCCACCTTCCTCTCGGAGGAAGGCTCTTTTTGTAGTGCTTCACTTTGATGAGATAGCCTCTTGTTTTGGGAATACAATAAAGGCGTGTGGGTAAAGTCCACACGCCTTTTGTAGCTCTAAAAACAAAATTCAAATTTTATTGCGTCCGTATTGTTTTCGGAATATTCAAGCTCTTCTGAAATGATACGTGCAAGTTCGTAGAACTCGATTTTTGATATGTTATTTACTTGACTCGCAAGTGACGTTAATAGCTTTTCGCAGAACAGGCAAAAGCCTAAACGGGCACGAAAGTCGTTTTCCGTTTCTGCTTCCGAGCAATGTCTGTACAGAAAATAAGCAAGAGCACGTTCTGCATTTTCTTCATATTCCTCCGGGATTACTGCTTTTACGGAAAAATTCAAAAATAAATCCTTATGTGATTCGTTAAGATATTCAAGAGAATCGATAACGTCATTCCAGTCGGTGTCATCTAACGATACGTTGTACATATCGCCTATTGTTTTTACTCTTTTATTATATGACGTTGATTTGTCAGCTAAGATATTATAGATGATACTGCGCTGAGCAAGTGTATCATATTCTGCGAATTCAATTGTTTCGTTGGTAATATCAGCAATTTCAATAATATTAGAATAATTATCCGATTCGAGTATAAAACGGCACGCCTCCTCGCATGCCATACCGATACCTACTTCGGTGCCGTGAGGGGTTATGTTATAAAACCTCGGGTGTTCGCGGCATATATCGCATAAATAACCGTCGCCGTATTCAAGAATGATATTGCATAGCCCCTTGCCGTTAAGGTGGGGGCATTTTTCATTTTCCAAAAGCTTGAAATGTGGTGTTTCGGTACTGTCTATGCTGTTTTTTATTGTTTCTCCATAGCCGTAGTTAGTTTTATTGTATTTATCTAAAGTATGACTGTCAATGTCTATTTCCCAGCCGATACAACAGCTGTGTTTGCATTTGTCGGCTATGCATTTGAAATCTTTGTAATATTCCGGCGCGTAAAGTTTCATGTCTTTTCACCTTTAGCTGTATTGATAGATGCAATCAACATTCTGCGGATTGAACCGCAATCATGCAGAATGTTTTTAGCAATTTCTTCCGAAATAATATTTGCCTTTTGTGCAATCTCTACCCAATATTCTGTTTCGTAACATTCTTTAAGTGATATTTGTAACTTGGCGACAAAATCTGCCTTGCTATGTGCGTACTTTGCTTCTCTAATATTTGCACCAATGCTTGTTCCGCTTCTTTCAAGTTGATTGGCTAAAGAATAATGACCTTTGATTCCGTCGGTCAAATTTAATATTTTAACTGCAAATTCAGTCGAAAGTGTTGCAAGTTTGTTCTCTGCCATAGTTATCACCTCGTAGAATATTATATCATAAAACCACTAAACATTCAATGAAATCGTGGCGGTGCCACGATGAAATCCTCACTCCGTTCGGATGAAATCTTCGGCTTTGCCTCAGATGAAATTAAATCCGCCTTATATATCCCGACGAAGTCGGATTTCATCGCGAAGCGATTTCATCCCACGCAAGTGGGATTTATTCCGCCGACGGCGGATTTAGCTGAAAAAAGCAAGTCTTACGACTTGCTTTTTTCTTGGCAGG
>JAFQOB010000199.1 GCA_017395725.1 Clostridia bacterium | reverse complement strand
TGGTCTGTGCTAAGTTGTAATAAGTACACAGAGGTAATGTTTTATTTGTAGATAGTGTTTTTTAAAATCACTATCAAAGTTACTTCTATCCTTGGAATCTCCCTTGGTTTGTGCTGAGTTATAATAACTACATAATGGTGGTATTTATTTGGGGATATGTAAGTTTCTAAGATGCAGAAATGCATCTTTTTTCTTTTTTAACTCAAATTTAGTGAAAATATTGTGAAAACAAGTGAATTTTTTGTGAAATCGGTTGATATATTATAAAATTTTATATATAATATATTAGTATGCATTTTTTTATGCATTTTTTAGAGTAAGGGTGATTTTTACGGACAGAATACAAAACTACAAAAACTCAATAAAAGGCAAAAAGGTTTCCGTTTGCGGTATAGGCATATCAAATCTTCCGCTTATCGACTTTCTTCTTTCTGCAGGCGCTGAAATTACCGCCCGCGATATGAAAGAAAAAAAGGACCTTGGCGATATTGCATCTACCCTTGAAGCAAAGGGCGTTAAGCTCGTATGCGGAAGCAATTATCTTGACGATATACAAGATGAAATAATATTCCGTACCCCCGGACTCCGTTACGATAAACCCGGCTTTGTAGAGGCTGTAAAAAACGGTGCTGTACTTACAAGCGAAATGCAGGTATTTTTTGACCTCTGCCCTTGCACAAAAATAGGTATTACGGGAAGCGACGGAAAAACAACGACCACAACTCTTATTTCGGAGATTTTAAAGGCTTCGGGAAAAAAAGTATGGCTTGGCGGAAACATTGGTAAGCCCTTGCTCCCCGACGTTGACAAAATGAGCGAAAACGACTTCGCAGTAATCGAGTTGTCCTCATTCCAGCTCCACACAATGAAAACCTCTCCCGAGGTTGCCGTTGTTACCAACATTAGCCCCAATCACCTTGATTATCACACAGACTACCAAGAATATATAGATGCAAAGAAAAATATATACAGAAACCGCAATGATATCGTCTTTATTACAAACGCAGAAAACAGTATAACTGTCGATATGGCAAAAGAAGCGTGCGGCAAAACGGTATTTTTCTCAAGCAAATCCGACAATGATATCTGCGAAAAAAACGGCACAATATATATAAACGGCGAGGCTGTTCTTGAAACAAAAGATATTCTTCTCCCCGGCAGACACAACGTTGAAAACTATATGGCGGCAATAGGTGCAACTTATAAATTCGCATCAAAAGAAGCATACAAGACTGTCGCAACCACCTTTAAAGGCGTCGAACACAGACTTGAATTTGTAACTGAAAAGAACGGTGTTAAATATTACAACGGCTCTATTGACTCAACACCTACAAGAACCATAGCAGCATTAAGTGCATTCCCTGAAAGAAACCTAATCGTTATTTGCGGCGGATATGACAAGAATCTCGATTACGCTCCCTTGGCACCCGTTGTGGCAAACAAGGCAAAGGCAGTCATTTTGACCGGTGCTTGTAAAGATAAAATAAAAAAAGCTTTTGATGAAAGCGAAGAGTTTAAGATAAGCAAAACAACAGTTAAAGAAACGGAAGATTTTGAAGAAGCAGTTTTACTTGCTTCAAAAACGGCAGACACGGGGGATATCGTGCTCCTCTCTCCTGCGGCGGCAAGCTTCGACAAATTCAAAAACTTCGAAATCAGAGGAAAATTCTACAAAGACATTGTATTAAACAAGATATAAGGTACGTTATGATTATTTCGGAAAAGTTATTAAAATTAGCTGAAGAGGCTGAAGAAGCCTTAAAAGAAAAATTCAAACATTTCGACTCTGTGGCATTTATAAACACCAAAAAGGTATTAGACGCATTCCGTGAAGAACGCGTAGCAGAAGCTATGTTCGCAGGCTCAAGCGGTTACGGCTACGATGACAGAGGCAGAGATACTCTCGACAGAATATATGCAAAGGTATTCAACAAAGAAGCGGCTTTAGTTCGCCACACTCTTATATCGGGAACACATACGCTGTCTACGGGTCTTTTTGGATTATTGCGTCCAGGAGATGTTATGCTTTCGGTAACGGGTAAGCCCTATGACACCCTTGATGAAGTTATTGGAATCAAAGACGACGGTCAAAACAACGGA
>JAFQOB010000198.1 GCA_017395725.1 Clostridia bacterium | reverse complement strand
TCATTGTTGCTAATGTTACCGAGTCAATGTCTGCTTTTAACAGATTCGGTGCGAGGGTGTTCAAAAAGATTAACCCCTTACCGTTGCCGAAAGATAATGTGTTTATTTCATGGAATGACTTTATCAAAAAATCAAATGGCAATTCTAAAACAACGCATAACCCCAATGCAATCTCCATTATTACATATACTGGTGGTACAACAGGTGGTTCGAAAGGTGTTGCTTTAAGCAACAAGGCCGTAATTGCAGTCGCTGAACAATACATTATTGGCGAAAAGGAATTGTATCGTGAAAGCAAATGGATTCAAGTATTGCCGTTATTTATTGCCTACGGTGTTACTTGCTCTCTCATGATACCGCTATCTGTTGGTATGACCTTGATAGTTCGTATTCCTATGGCTGATTCTATTGCACAACTCTGCAAGAAGTTCAATCCCAATCATATTATGTATGGTCCTGCCTTTTGGGAAGCCTTTGCTGATGAAAACCAAAAACTTGATTTGTCGTATTTCATTGCACCCATTTCTGGTGGTGATACATTAAGAGAAAACATTGAAAACAAAATCAATGATTATCTTAAAAAATGTGGTAGTCCTTACCTCTTGATGAATGGTTATGGTATGACAGAAGTTGGCGCTGCCGTTTCTGTGAATTATAAAGACAAATACGAGTTTGGTAGTGTTGGCGCCCCGTTTGTAAAAAACATTGTTTCTGCCTTTGATGTTGAAACAGGCGAAGAATTAAAAATCGGCCAAGAGGGTGAAATTTGCATTTACACTCCTTCTACAATGGAAGGTTATATAAACAACCCGACAGAAACAGAAAACATTTTGAAAAAGCATAAAGACGGAAAAATGTGGATTCATTCTGGAGATTTGGGTTACATATCAGAAAATGGATTTATCCATATCAGCGGCAGATTAAAAAGATATATGTTATGCATTAAAAACGGCATTCAGAAAAAAGTCTTCAGTCTTGATATAGAAAAAGAATTATTAAAACATCGAGGTGTAGAAAACTGCGCCGTTGTGCCGATAGATGATGTTAATTTAAACCAAGTTCCTGTTGCATATATAATACCCAAAGCCAATGTAGACAAAATTACATTGGAAAGCGAATTGGGTACTCTCTGCGAAAGTAACCTTCAAGACGTATATCGCCCTGTAAGATACATCTTTGTAGATAGTTTCCCTCATACAAAAGTTGGCAAGGTAGACTACTTAACACTTGAAAAAGAAGCAGAGAAATTATAAAAAGGTATTTTCGGTAACACCGTAGCATTTTACACGCCTATTACCTCTACCCCAAAATCATAGTTTTTGCTAATTGCCTGCTAATCAAACAATGGAAAACAGCATAAAACCAGCGGTAACAGCGTAACACAAGATAACACTTTAACCTTAAAAATCCCCTGACAGCAGGGGATTTTTAGGCATTATAAGGGATATAAGAGCCGTTCCCCTAGGTATTCACTAAGGGTTAGTTACAGGTTCGATTCCTGTTGCGGGTGCCAGAAACCACTGTTTCATTGCAGTGGTTTTTGTTTTTTTACAATAAATATATTCAATACACTAAAAAAATCCTTTATTTTAATATTATTTTTTTCTTATTGCATATTAGTGAAAAATGTAGTATAATGATACTGTTATTATCGATATATCACAAAGGAGACACACTATGAACAAAACAAAAATCACAGCACTATTCCTATCAATCTTCTTAATAGTTTCTTGCTTCACTTCCTTTGGGGCGGTTGCTGCTACCGAAGAAGGTGCAACTTTTACTAAAGAAGACCTCTTCTTTACAAGCAGCCCTCTTTCTAAGCTTCCTTCTACTTACGAAGCAACTATTCGTTTTCCCGAAGGTACTGCCGCTACTACAAGAGGCGGTGTTATCGCAGGCGACTTCCTCAATATGACAACTGCGTGCTTCAGCTTTGAAATCCACCAAAACGGTAACCCTCGTCTTTATTTCATCGACTCAAACAAAACTACCTATAGTTTTATCTTTAACAAGGTTAACGTCTATACGGGCGAATGGGTTCACTTGGCTATAGTTAAAGATTCCGTTTCCGAAGAGCTCATCTGTTACGTTAACGGCGAAGAAGCTCAGACCTTGGTTAAAGCTTCTCCCGCTTCTCTCACCTTGAAATCAAGCACTTGTATCGGCGGAGATAACCGTCCCGAAAACGCACAGTATTTTAAAGGCAGCATAAAGAACGTTGCTTTCTACTCCGATATTCGTTCGGCTGCAGAAATTAAAGCTGATGCTGCCGGTACACTCGATAAAGATAACCTTATCGGTTCATACAACGTCGTTCAAGATGCTAAAGTTCTTAAAGACGTAAACGGTTCAGGCCCCGACTTCTCTTCAAGAAATCCTTGGCTCGAAAAAGAACCCGTAACTGACTACGCTTATTCTTTTGCTGTAGTCGGCGACACGCAAACTCTTAACTATTACTATCAAGATAAGCTCGTTTCACTCTACAGCTGGATTGCATCAAATGTTGAAGCTAAAAAAATCAAATACGTTATGGGCTTGGGTGATATCACCGACAAGGACCAGCCTTCAGAATGGACTCTCGCTAAAAATCTTATGAAAATGCTTGACAGCTCTGTTCCCTACTCAATCGTTCGCGGAAACCACGACTCTGCCGAAAAGCTTAACAAGTACTTCCCCTACTCTGAATACGGCTCAAAAGTAACAGGCAGTTTTGACGGCACTATGCTCAATACATACCACAAGTTCGTTGCAGGTAACAACAAGTATTTGTTGGTTAATCTCGATATGGGTCCCTCTGATGAGGTTCTTGAATGGGCAAATAAAATTGTAAGCGAAAATCCTGACCACAACGTTATAGTTACTACACACGTCTACCTCTATCACGACGGTACAACTCTTGATAAGGGCGACAACGCCGCTGCTTCCAACCTCGGCGGTCACAACGACGGTGACGATATCTGGAACAAGTTCGTTAAAAAACACAAAAATATCGTTCTCGTTCTTTCAGGACACGACCCCTACGATAAAATTGTAACTACTCAAACTAAGGGCGAAAACGGCAACGTTGTTACACAAATGCTTATTGACCCTCAGCATACAGATAAAACCTTCGGCGGTGCAGGTCTCGTTGCTATGCTTTACTTCTCCGAAGACGGTAGCCACGTTGACGTTGAATATATCTCAACTGCAAACAATGCCTACTATCTCGAAGAAAACCAGTTCAGCATCGATCTTGCTGTTGTAGAAGCTTCTGCCGTTCCCACAGAAACCGAACCTGAAACCCAAGAAACAACTGATACTCCAGATACTTCTGTTCCCGAAACTACAGATGAAAACAACAAAAAAGAACCCGAAGCAACAGGCTTTGACCCCTTAATAATTGTCGGAACCGTTGGCGGTTTAGTTGTTGGATTTGTTGTCGGTTTTATTCTCGGAAAGAAAAAGAAATCCGAAGCTAAATAATAATTTTTAAGACCACCGAACAATCGGTGGTCTTTCTGTATATTTTTGTGGGAAATTTTTGAAAAAAGTTCCCACCCCCTCAAAAACTTTACCTCTATATACTAAAATATAATTTGTACGAATTATAAAGTTTGCAAAAAAATTCCTCGCAGTTGGGGTGCCTACCGTAAAGCAGTTTTATATTCAAATCAAAAAGGACGAGAAAACCTCGTCCTTTTTGCACACTATCTTGCCTGCAAGGTATAGTGTGTTATACTTTATTTTACTTTCGGGTGGTAAAGAAACGATGTTATTCGCTTCGCTCATAATGATGTTGTGCTTACGCACAGTGATGTATTGCGCTGTCGGCGCAAAATGATGTGATGTTTGCCCATTACGCCGTTAGGCGTAACATCACTTACGCAGTAAACATCATTGCCGAAGGCTTCATCACTTGCCCGTAAGGGCAAACATCGTTCGGTCGACCTGCTTTATCGCAGGTCGCCGTTGCGAGGAGTTTTTTTATTTATCTGATACCGTAGTTTTCTATAACGTAATCCATATCCTTGTCGCCACGACCTGAAAGGTTAATGAGAATTGAGCCCTTGTCCATCTTCTTTGCAAGTTTCATACCGTATGCAACAGCGTGTGCGCTCTCAATTGCGGGAATAATACCCTCAAGTCTCGAAAGCGTAAAGAATGCATCTATTGTCTCTTCGTCATCAACAACGTCATATATTACTCTGCCAAGGTCATGTAAAAATGCGTGTTCGGGGCCGGATGAAGGATAATCAAGTCCACTTGCAACTGAATACACAGGAGCAGGTTCGCCGTTTTCGTCTTTAAGCATTATGCTGTTAAAGCCATGCATAATTCCCTCTGTTCCGTATTTTAAGCTTGCCGCGTGGTCACCGAGCTTTGGACCTCTTCCAAGGGGTTCTACACCGTATATATCAACGGGATCGTTTAAGAAGCCTGCAAAAAGTCCTGCCGCGTTACTTCCGCCGCCGACACAGGCAACAATTGAACTGGGCAAATGTCCTGTCATCTCTACAAACTGGTCCCTTGCTTCGATTCCTACAACACTCTGGAAGTCACGAACCATCATCGGAAAAGGATGGGGGCCCAAAACCGAGCCAATGCAATAAATGGAGTCATTATACTCCTTGCTGTATGCATCAAAAGCAGCATCAACTGCTTCTTTTAACGTCTGTAATCCGTGAGTTACCTCAACAACGTTTGCACCGAGTATCTTCATTCTTGCTACGTTGGGCGCCTGTTTCTTAATATCAACAGTACCCATATAAATATCACATTCAAGTCCAAAATATGCAGCCGCAGTCGCAAGTGCAACACCGTGCTGTCCGGCACCTGTCTCTGCAATTACTTTTTTCTTGCCCATATATTTTGCAAGTAATGCTTCACCCATACAGTGATTGAGCTTATGAGCACCTGAATGGTTCAAGTCCTCACGCTTTGCATAAAGCTGAACCTTGCCGCCAAGTGCATCGGAAAGTCTTTCAAGATGGGTTACAGGAGTAGGTCTGCCCTGAAATTCCTTTCTGATTCTTCTAAGCTCTGCAATAAATTTTCTCGACTGACAAATGCTGTAATATGCCTCTGTTATTTCAGCCATTGCCGCCTTTAATTTGTCATCAATATATACTCCGCCGTATTTTCCAAAATAACCGTTCTCATCGGGATAATTGTTAAAATAAGTATCAAAATCAACACCGTTAAATACCATAATTCTTTCCTCCAAAATTTATATAAGTTGTTTTTATTTATTAATTGTTACGCGGTTTACTTTACGCCTCGCCATCGTCTTGTCATAAGTATCATTACAGTTTTTCCTCCATCTCTGTTAAAAACAAAAAATCCCCGACAGAAATTCTTCTTTTCTGTCAAGGACGAATAAACTTTTTTATCCGCGTTGCCACCTTGTTTCACGGTATATTTACCGCACACCTTTGCAAGATACAAACATATCTTAGACTTCTTACGGGAGTCTCTAATCCGTCGCAGAATACTCGGCAATTCAAGTAATCACCTTTGACTGCACCCTCCTCGGTCCATTTAATGCTCTGTTTTTCATCGGGCTCTCAGCCATCCCCGACTCTCTGTGGAAGCATAAACATTTTTATCTCCGAATCAACGGTTTATTTATATTTATGTATGGATTATATCACTCTTTTCATCTCTTGTCAATAGTTTTTTTTAATCTTAAAAAAACGACCTCATCCGTCTCGGCGACAATGCAAAATCTTCATTTTCTATTTATGCATCGCCGAGCCACCTTCTCCCACCGGAGAAGGTCTTTATAACTGCATATCATTTGAAATAAAATATGCTCATAGGAAAATTCTATGAGCATACTTTAACATCATTTGTCAACGTGTATATCGGTCGGCAAGTCGCATCGCTTTAATCAGCGGAACGATAAGCATACCGCATATCAAATTGCTTACTCCGTGTATAGCGTCAAAGGGTATTCCCGCTATTATCCAAGCTACAGTTTGCTTAAAAGTAAAGCCAAACATAATCGCCTGTGCCGGTGCATACAGAGTCCCGTACAAAAAACCGTGAAGTCCGCATACAATCATGTATACAATCGGCGCTACTTTCGGCGGCATATTCTTTGGCAAAAGCATTACGATGCCCCAAAGAACAGTCCATATATATAAATACGGCAGCCACCATATATTAAATCCGTAAAACAATCCAAACACAAATACGAATATGTAAATAGGATACAACGCCTTAACCCTATATACAACGGTAATAGCTACTATAAACACACCAATCAAGTGTATATTCGGAAATACTTCCATAGCAAGTTTTGATGCAAACATCAAACCGCCAAGCATACCAAATATAGCTATCTCTTTAATGTTTAGCTTCATTACTTGGAAACCTTAAAGGAATACGTCTTTCCACTCTCGATTTTCGTCATATCAACACCGGACATTGCATATTCTCCGTCAACGTAAAATCCCCAATAAGTCTTATCCTTGTCATAATCGGCTACAATTCCGTTCACCTTTTTTACATACAAACCGTAAGGACCTGCATCACCCTCTATAAGCCCAAGTTCAATCAATGCTTCGCCTACAATCTCTTTGTCGGTATGAATAACAAACTGCGTTACTTTTCCGTCCTTATCAACAACGTTAAAATCAAACATATTTTTACCTTCTCCGAGAACTTTCGCTCCCACCTCAACGTTTGATTCCGCAGGACTTTCACCTGCATTTGACGTCTCTCCGCCCTCGTTGTCTTCAACCTCCGGCTTCTCGTTTACTTCGGCTTTCGTCTCTTCGTTTCCGCCCTCAACGTTGCTGCAACCGATTGTCATAAGTGCTGTAGCCGCTATAAGCACTGTGCAAAGGATTACAGACAACACTTTTTTTAACTGTTTTGTTGTCATTTGCCTTTTCTCCTTTAAAAATATTAATTTGTCCTTTACATTTCATTTTCTCCGGCCCTCGCGGAGTATTTT
Organism: Clostridia bacterium; assembly: GCA_017395725.1. The sequence goes on along the minus strand of JAFQOB010000198.1, from coordinate 2,911 downwards.
TATGAAATGATTTATGCCTCCTTCGGATATACCGACTTCTATGCATATTTTTCTGTCTTCTCAAGCATATTGCCCAATGACACTTTCTCCGAAAAAGCGGCTTCGGATAAGAAAAATATTTCTTTTCGCATAATACGGCGACGGGCTCGTGTAGGACTTTCACCTACTTCCCCGAACAAGCACACAGTTATAATACACCTATGACATTTTTTTGTCAATACCAAAAAACACTCTTCTTAAAGTAAATATAAATAAAAATGGGCTGAGTTGATGGCTCAGCCTCTGTGTTTAATTATTATGTTTTATTGTTCGTGTATTAAGTTTGTACAATCTTATATATCTTGCACTGACTTATACAGCCTCCCCTGTGTAAGCGGGAGGTGGCATTTTCGTAAGAAAATGCCGGAGGGGTTGTTTCTGTTTTTATTTACTTCTTCGCACAATCCCTCACCGCCTTCGGCGGAGCTCCCTTTACACAAGGGAGCCTGTGTTAATCTCTGCTATTTTTATTGTTCGTACTTTTAGGGTCCCCCTACAGCAAGAGAGCTTGGCAATATCCATTATTTATATGTTATCCCACCCGGAAATCGCACAAGAATATAATGTCTTATAAAATGAATAATTAAATTTTCTTCAGTTTCGCGTATGTTGCCATAAGCTTCTTCGTTCCGGCATTGTCAAACGCTATCTCATATAATATATCTGCTCCCATCGGCTTCGCAGAAAGCAATGTTCCTTCTCCAAAAGTTATATGTCTTACTCTGTCTCCTGTAGAAAAACTGCTTACTGGCGCCGCTGTTGCTTTGCGTACTTCCTTAGGTTTGCTTGTAAGCTCTTTCGATATCTCTATAGGTTTTCTCGGCCTGAAGCTGCTTCTCTGTTCATTTGCCGCCCTTTCCATTTCGGAAAGCTCTCTGTTTATATACTCGTCCGGTATCTCTTCAAGGAAGCGTGACATTCTGTTATATTGTGTCTGACCGAATACCATTCGCTCTCTTACGTATGTGCAAACAAGAGCCTCTTTTGCTCTCGTTATCGCAACGTAACAAAGCCTTCTTTCTTCCTCAACCTCTTCATCAAGAACATTCTGTCCGCCGGGGAATATTCCCTCTTCAAGTCCCGGAATAAACACTACGGGAAATTCAAGTCCCTTGGCGCTATGTACTGTCATAATAGTTACGGCTTCTGCATCCCTATCGTAATTATCTACATCTGCTACCAACGATACCTCTTCAAGATATGATGCAAGAGTACCCTCGGGGTTATTCTCCATATACTCCTCTGCGTTCGAAATCATCTGAAGCACGTTTTCAAGTCTGTCCTTCTCTTCTTCCCCCGCAGATATAAGCATACTTTCATATCCTGAAAGCATTATGGTCTTTTCCACTAGTTCATTTAATGATACTGTTTCAGATAAAGTTCTAAGATGCTCTATAAGCAAAACGAAATCGGTTAGTTTTGTACTTGCCTGAGACAAAGCCCTGTAATTCTTACAGTTTTTCATAACCGTAAACATACTACAGCCTTCTGCCGCCCCTATCTTTTCAACTGCGTTCATCGTCGTGTCGCCAAGCTTACGTTTTGGTTCGTTTACTATTCTTCTGAGTCTTAAATTATCCTCGGGATTGTTTATCAAGCAAAGATAAGAAAGAATATCCTTTACTTCCTTACGCTCATAAAATCTCTGACCGCAGAGCATACGGAAAGGTATTCCACTCTTCACAAACACGTTTTCAATCGTACTCGACTGAACGTTCATTCTGCACAGTATTGCAAAATCGGAATACTTTCTCTTTTCCTTGATAACCAATTCAACTATCTTATTTATTATATACTTTGCTTCATCAACCTGATTATCACAACGGCGTAAAGTTATCTGCTCTCCGCCCTGTTTTTCAGTCCAAAGCTCCTTACCCTTTCTGCCTACATTATTTCTTATAACAGAGTTTGCCGCATCAAGTATATACTTCGTTGACCTATAGTTTTGCTCAAGCTTTATAACAGATACGTTTTCAAACGTCCTGTCAAAATTCAGAATGTTCTCTATGGTCGCGCCTCTGAATTTGTAAATACTCTGGTCGTCGTCACCTACCGCCATAATATTATTGTATCCGCCCGCAAGTAACGATGCCAATACAAACTGCGCGTGGTTCGTATCCTGATACTCGTCTATACAAACGTACTTAAACTTTCTCTGGTAATACTTTCTCGCCTCTTCGTCATTCTGTAAAAGCTCAACGGTCTTCATAATTATATCGTCAAAATCAACAGCATTCGCCTCTGTCAGCTTCTGCTGATACAGTCTATAAACGTTGGCAATCTTCACAAGTCTGTAATTTGCAGTACCGTTCTCGTCTATTGTCTCTCTTGCATAAGCTTCAGGCGTAATAAGCTTGTCCTTTGCTCTGCTTATCTCATTTCTGACGAGCTTCGGATTCAAATACTTTTCGTCAATATTGAGTTCTTTCATACAAGAAGAAAGGAGCTTCTTCGTATCCTCTGTATCATATATTGTAAGGTTACTCTTTCCAAGTCCTATTCTGTCTCCGAATTTTCTGAGCATTCTAAGACAAACAGAGTGGAAAGTGCCTGTCCAAATATCGTTAACTGCATAATCTAAATCTCTTTCAAGTCTCTCTGCTATCTCCTTTGCCGCCTTATTGGTAAAAGTAATCGCAAGTACTCCCCAAGGTGCGCATGGCTCAACGGCATATTCTCTTAAAAGTCCTTCTATCTCTTCCTTTTCTGCATTCTTTGCATTCTCCAACCGTTCAACGTCGGCACTTTCTAAGCCTATAGGTAATATATCCGAATAATAGGAATTACCGAATTTGATTATATATGCAATTCTGTTTACTAAAACGGTTGTCTTTCCGCTTCCCGCACCTGCCAATATCAATAACGGGTCGTT
>JAFQOB010000197.1 GCA_017395725.1 Clostridia bacterium | reverse complement strand
GAAAAAGAGGGTAAAAAACAACTTGGTATAGAAAAGAAGTTTTCGAAAAAACTGAAAAACTGTAATAATGAGGAGGGGGGATATAATGATAAAAAAAATAATATCATACTCTATAAATCTTTTAGTTGGCTTTATTGTTTCGATATATGTTCCTGTATCTATTTTGATTGCTTTTAATTTATTAAAAGGGCCGGGGTATTACAATCCGGAAGGAGAAACGTTTAAACCAATAGGGTGGATAATGTTGGTGTTTTTTCTTGTGTTGCTTGTAATAGTTATTTTGTTGAATATTAAAAAGATTAAATGGCGTATTTTTAATGACGTTTCATCTAAATGGTTACTCCTCTTTTTGATTGCCGGTTTATTGATTGGGGGATTATGTCAACGCAATGGAATTGCATTATTAATTAAATTATTGTTTTTTTCATAGTAATCAAACAAACATCTCAGAGGATTCCATAAGGATTACTTAGTATTTGCGGAATCCTTTGTTTTACTTTAAGTATAAAAAATCTTTTGTCTAACTTGTTTTTCGTATTGACAAAAGTTTGTTAAATGTGATATAATTAAATTAATATTTCTATATTTTGCGGAAATGCGGGGGTGAACAGAATGTCGTGCAGAGTTGTTACCGTTACCTCTTTTAAAGGTGGGGTCGGTAAATCCACCGTTGCCGCAAACCTTGCTCTCTCGTGGGCAATGGCTGGTAAGAAAACATTGCTTGTGGATTGCGATTTCCGTATGAGAAGTCTTGACGTCTTGCTCGGTCTTGAAAATGAAATCGTACACGATTCGGGCGACGTTCTTTCAGGAAATATATCCCTTGAAAAAGCTGTTATTTCCTATGGAAGAAATAAAGATTTGCTCTTTTTGCCCGCACCCTTTAACTGCAAAAAAGGAATAGATAAAAAAGCGTTTTCCGATATGCTTAACGAAGCTAAAGAAAAATATCAGCTTGACTATATCGTTCTCGATACTCCCGGCAGCTCCGGCGAGGAATTTTCGGCGGCGGCTTCTATCAGCGACTCGGCATATATCGTCGCTACACATTCTTTCCCGTCAATCAGGGCGGCTGAATGTACCGGCCGTGAGCTTGAAGAAGCGGGAATTGCCGACAGAAAGCTTATAATCAATATGTTTGATACTTCGGGCAGAGACAGTGATAAAAAGCCTTCGGTTGTGGATATAATAGATAAAACGGCTCTTTGTCTCGGCGGTATCGTTCCCTTTGATTCGGGAATTGTTCTTATGCAGGACAAGGGTGAGCTTATCGACAAAGCCGAGGGACACAATATTTCAAAAGCCTTTATTAATATCCGCCAAAGAACAGAGGGTAGAAACGTTCCCTTGTTTACCGGTTTCAAAGGCATAAACAGAAAAAAGCTTTTAAATTATTAATTTATAGAACAGTTTTAAACCCTTATTTATGAAAGAGGAGGAAAAAATGCAGATTGCGATTATAGCAGGAGAAAAGAAAAAGGAATTGATGGCTCAGTTTTGTATTGCTTATTGCGGTATACTGAGTAAGCACGAGCTTTTTGCTACGGGTACTACGGGTAAGTATATTTCCGATGCTACCGGTCTTAACATCGAATGCCTTCTTTCAGGACAGCAGGGCGGTGCAGAACAGGTTGCATCACGTATATCCTATGACGAAATTGATATGCTCCTGTTTTTCAGAGACTCTGATTACAACTTTGAAACAGATAACAATATCGTGAGACTTTGCGATATTCACAACGTTCCTTTGGCGACTAATATCGCTACGGCAGAGGTTCTTGTTCGCGCTCTTGACAGGGGAGACCTCGATTGGAGACAAATCGTTAACCCTAAGTACGCTAAAAAATAATTACTTTATAAACATAGAAATATATATAAGCGTTTGATGAAAAAAATACAGTCATATATGCCGCACAGAGAAACGGTGGTTGGTGAGAACCGTTGGGGCTTTTGGTTGTTTTCCGTTTTCAGAGCTTGGCTTCGGCGACGAGCCGAAGAGGGTGCGCCCTTTACAGCGCGTAGGGTAGATGCTTTTCTAATGCAGTTACCCTATACGAGAGGCGCGTCTTTTTGCGCAATATGGGTGGCACCGCGGAGCATTTCCGTCCCATTTTATTTGAGTCTTTTTTGACTTGTTTGTCATTTTTTTGGCTCAGTATGTATGGGAATACGGAAAGGCTTTTTTGTTTTTATTATTGTAAATATTATTTTTAGGAGATTATAGAAAATGTTAGACATCAAATTTTTACGTGAAAATCCCGACGTGGTAAAAGAAAATATCAAGAAAAAGTTTCAGGATGATAAGCTCTCTCTTGTGGATGAAGTAATTGAGCTTGACATTCAGAACAGAGACGCGAAAGCAAAGAGAGACTCTATCCGTGCTATGAGAAACACCGTAAGTAAAGAAATCGGTAAGCTTATGGCTCAGGGCAAGAGAGATGAGGCTGAGGCTGCAAAGAAACAGGTTAGTGATGCGGCAGGCGAGCTTGCGGCTCTCGAAGAAAAAATCGAACAGCTTGAAAATGAAGTTAAAGCCAGAATGATGGTTATCCCCAATATTATCGACGAATCCGTTCCTGTTGGTAAAGACGACAGCGAAAACGTTGAGGTTGAACGCTTTGGTGAGCCTGTCGTTCCCGAATATGAAATCCCTTATCACGTAGATATTATGGAAAGACTTAACGGTATCGACCTTGACAGCGCAAGAAGAACAAGCGGTAACGGCTTCTACTATCTCTGCGGTGATATTGCAAGACTTCATTCCGCTATCATTTCTTACGCACGTGACTTTATGATCGACAAGGGCTTTACCTACTATATCCCTCCCTTTATGATCAGAGGCGACGTTGTTACGGGCGTTATGAGCTTCTCGGAAATGGAAAATATGATGTATAAAATTGAAGGCGAAGACCTTTATCTTATCGGTACCAGTGAACACTCTATGGTTGGTAAGTTCATCAACACAATTACCGACGAGGCTGAATTGCCTAAGGCTATGACAAGTTATTCTCCTTGCTTCAGAAAAGAAGTTGGCGCTCACGGTATTGAAGAAAGAGGCGTTTACAGAATTCACCAGTTTGAAAAACAGGAAATGGTTGTTATCTGTAAGCCCGAAGAAAGCATGGATTGGTTCCACAAAATGTATTCCTACACCGTTGAATTCTTCAGAAGCCTTGATATTCCCGTAAGAACTCTTGAATGTTGCTCCGGTGACCTTGCTGACCTTAAGGTTAAGAGTATCGACGTTGAGGCTTGGTCTCCCCGTCAGCAGAAGTACTTTGAAGTTGGAAGCTGTTCCAACCTCGGTGATGCTCAGGCAAGACGTCTCGGTATCCGTGTCAGAAGAAAAGAAAAGGACAACTACTTCCCTCATACGCTTAACAACACTGTTGTTGCTCCCCCCAGAATGCTTATTGCTTTCCTTGAAAACAATCTTCAAGAGGACGGCAGTATCCGCATCCCCGAACCTCTCCGTATGTATATGGGCGGTAAAGAAATTATTAAGTAATAATAAGAAAACACACGAGCAAAAAGCGTGTTGTCCTTAACGGAGAAATACAAAAACCGAGTGGGATAACGGAAAATACAGTATAGTCAAACTGGCTATACTGTATTTTTTATGCTCAAAACAACAAATTTCGCAACTTTT
>JAFQOB010000196.1 GCA_017395725.1 Clostridia bacterium | reverse complement strand
TAACAGGGGCAAGCTTTAATATTAGACTGCTGAACGGAACGAGTACTATGGGAAGAATAGGACTGTATTTTGTTTCGTCGGCTATAACTACGTCTACAATGCAATGGAGCAACAAGCCGTCGATTGGAACGAAGCTGGGAGAGATAAGTACTATTCCCGGAGATTTGTGGCTGAGATATTCTTCAAATGAGCTTGGAGACAAGCTGAGAACGTATTACAGAGTGAACTGGACAGATTTCGGTTTTGCATTAAAATATGAATCACAGATAAACGACTGGAATCAGTTTTATTCATCAGACTATACGGGTAACAGCGGTGCGAATATACCTTATCTTGAGGTAAGATATGATAGTACATATTCGAACATAAAAGAAGGAGTGTATCTTTTAAAGAATGCAAGCTCTGGAAAATATATTTCTGTGTCTGGAGCTGGAATACAATTGGTTGACAAATCAAGTAACAATCCTTCAATTGAGTGGTGTATAAAAGAGAATTTCTATACGGATTTATCTTTTGATTTATTGCTAAACAATGATCGTTCTAAAAAAATATACTTTGATAGTAATTCTGGAACAGCAATTATGCAAACCAATGCTAGTGATGGCTTTTCTAAATGGTTTTTTGAAGAAGTGGGAAATGGTAGGTATGTTATTTCTTCAACTGGAAGACCTTGGATGTGTCTTGAAGGCAGTGGGAATCAGTTGAAAGTAAGTAGTAATAACTCATCGCTTTCTCAACAATGGATTTTAGATACTTATGGATTTGGAAGTATGGAGTTTAGAGAACTTCACCCAAGTGAATATGGTTTGTTAAATTGTCATGCATACGCTTTAATGCTTAATGACATTAATAGGGAGTGGGATTATACGACACGACAGTATATCTTATCACTAAACAACGCTCTTCCTACCTCAAATATAAAAAATACAGTTGCATCTTTATGGAAGAATGATTTTGAAGTATGGTTATCAAATAATAATTATGTTTATGAGTATGAAAATAATTTTTCGAGTAATGGAGAATCAAGATACTTAGGACCCAATCAGTACAGAATAGTGATGAGAACAGGTTATCAAGTATATACACCGGCAAGTGGTACTCCTGTGGTTTTATATGACTATCATTTTTGGTATCAAACTTATAGTGGGCAATGGGCTAATAAACATGGAAATGGCTTAACATCTTATTCTGCCTCCCAACTTCTACCAAGTGGTATAACTCCTTTTTCTAATAATACATCGGGCTGGAATTACTATATAACTAATGGAACTTCTTTGGAATATGAATATGTTAATTTTTACGACAGTCAGATATATTCTTATATAATTACAGTTCAATGATTTGTGAAAGAAGCGTTTGATTATGAAAAAAATATTTGTATGTGTTTTGATGGTTTTTATTGTAATGTTAAGCGGTTGTTCAGGTGAAAACACATCTGAAGATACGCCTAAACAAACCGAAAACAAAACAGTTGTTTTGTTGGAACCTTTAAAAATACAGGAACTATCTTGTCTAAAAGAAAAAACAGGTATTGCACCTTTAGGGACCTTAAAAAAAGAGATAAAAAATAAGCGAATCGAAACAAATATAAACGACCTTACTGCCTACGATTATAATGATTTTATTAATGCGGTATTTCCGGGAATGTATTGTTATCCCCCGGTTGCATTAAGCAGTCATGTTGGAACAATAGGGCAGTTTAATCAATATTTTCCGATAGAATATTTTTCTGTGATAAATGAAGATGTAATTTGTGTTGTATATAAATTAAAACAAGACGAAAAGGTAATATATTCATACGTTATTTTTGAACGCTCTGTTTATGAAGGACCTGAACCGTATGACTACACGGAGACTTGGAATAACGCCGGAGAATTTTATTTGTATACAGGCGACTTTTCTTATGATGATTTTTCGGAAATAAAGATTGACACAGAATTGAGTCAGCATAGGGATTTATTGAATTGTGTGGTTCAAGGTTCACTTGCTCATTCGTTTAATTCAGTTATTATGCTTAATGACGGTATTCTTGTGCTTAACTACTCTTCGACACAAAATCAAAACATAAGAAATGCTGCAAATCCGGAAGAATTCGTTATAAAGGAGATTTGTTTTTACCCTTACGGCAAAAAAACGTATAATTTTATTGAAGATGAAAGGGGGTCAATTCTTGCAGACGGTTTTTATCCCGAACTGCCTGATTACCCTTAAGATAGTATATAAAAAAGGGAATCATAGTTGCTGTGTAATTCTTTGAAAATATTTCAAGGGGATACTTTTTAAAAAGGCATCCTCTTGTTGTTTTTTGGGGGGAGATATAAAAATCAACTGTTTTTATTGTAGAATGGTGGGCACTAATATACCGGATTAAAATATGTTTATTATTATATATATAAATTTAATAAAACATATTTACAAAATGCACTTTTTAAGGTAAAATATATAAAATAGAAATAGTGTGCAAAAATGGGAGGACAAAACACTGTCAAATGCACACCCCGTATATAAGAGAATACTCCTTAAGCTTTCCGGTGAAGCATTGGCTAAGGATTGCGGAAAGGGAGAGATTCTTAATTACGATTTTATAAACGAAGTATGCTCGACCGTAAAAAAATGTGTCGGTATGGGTGTTCAGGTAGCTATTGTTGTTGGCGGCGGAAATATTTGGCGCGGCGGCAGACAGGGGGCTAAGATGAACAGAAGCAGAGCAGACCACATGGGTATGCTTGCAACGGTTATTAACTCTTTGGCTCTTCAGCAGGGCTTTGAAGAGGTAGGAGCTGAGGCAGTTGTTATGACTGCGATCGATATGGAAAGAATTGCAGATCCGTTTACTCAGAGAGATGCGGTAAAGCATCTTGAAAACGGAAAGATCGTTATATTCGGCGGTGGTACAGGTTGCCCTTACTTCTCGACAGATACAGGTGCCGTTCTCAGAGCTGCTGAGATAAATGCAGATGCTGTTCTTATGGCAAAGAATATTGACGGTGTATATACAGCCGATCCTAAGCTTGATAAGAATGCTAAGAAGCTTGATGAGATAACCTACGTTGATATACTCAACAAGGGACTTAAAGCTCTTGACTGGACAGCGGCATCCTTTGGACTTGAAAACAAACTTACCATTCAGATGTTTGCCCTTGATGACCCCGAAAATATTATTCGTGTTGTTAACGGCGAAAAGATCGGTACGGTTTTAAAATAATAAAAAAATAACAGTTAAAATAAACGGAGGATATTTATTATGAAACTCGCAACAAAAGATTATGAAGCAAAAATGCAAAAATCCATCGGTTCTTATGAGAACGAGCTTGAAGGTATAAGAGTAGGAAGAGCTAATCCCGCTGTTTTGAGCAAGATTACAGTTGATTACTACGGTGTTCCCACACAGATTAACCAGATGTCTGAAGTTAAGGTAGTAGATGCAAGAACTATCGTTATTTCTCCTTGGGATGCAACAACCTTGAAGAGCATCGACCGTGCGATTACTGCATCTGACCTCGGAATTACTCCTGCCAACGACGGTAAGGTTCTCAGACTTACATTCCCTCAGCTTACAGAAGAAAGACGTAAGGAGCTTTCCAAGCAGGTATCTAAGATGGGTGAAGACGCAAAGGTAGCTGTAAGAAACATTCGCCGTGACTTTAACGATAAGGTTAAAGATATGAAAAAGAAGAGCGAAATGACAGAAGACGAGCAGAAGCAGTCCGAAAAAGAAATACAGGATTTGACCGACAAGTATATCAAGGAAATAGATGCCATAACAGCCCGTAAAACAAAGGAAATCATGGATATCTGACAAAAAATATATACGGGTGTGTGTCTGTGCAAATCAGGCATATACCCGTATTTTTATGGAGAAAATATATGTTTGGCATAAAGAAAAAAGAAAAAAAGACGAAGATAGTCGCAGATGACAGTCTTCGTCATATAGCTTTTATTATGGACGGAAACGGACGGTGGGCAAAGGCTAAGGGAATGCCCCGCGAATTCGGACATAAAAAGGGTGCTGAGACTATGAAAAACATAGTCAAGTACTGTGGTTCAATAAATATAAATTGTGTTACTGTATATGCATTTTCCACTGAAAACTGGAAGAGACCTGAAAACGAAGTGAATGCTATAATGGAACTTCTCGGTCAGTATATTGATTATCTTTATACCGTAATGGAAAAAGATAATATACAGGTACATTTTCTTGGGGATAAGAGCAGATTTACTCCCGAACTTCGTGAAAGGCTTGAAAAGGCTGAAAGCGATTCGTCGAAATACAGTAAGATACTTAACGTTGCTTTGAACTACGGCGGCAGAGATGAAATAGTACACGCGGTAAACAGGCTTATTGAACAGGGAAAGACGGAAATAACAGAAGAAGATATAGAGGCAAATCTGTATACCTCTCACTGTCCGCCTCCCGATTTGATAGTAAGAACTGCAGGGGAGATACGTACGTCTAATTTCCTTTTGTGGCAGGGGGCTTATTCGGAGCTTTATTTTACTGACGTGCTTTGGCCCGACTTTTCAGAAAGTGACGTAGATAAGGCTGTTGAAGCTTTTTACAAACGTACAAGAAGATTCGGCGCTGTTGTATAAAAAATTACGGAGAATTTATTTTAAGATGAAAACAAGAATTATAACTGCGGTGATATGCACAGCTGTGTTTTTACCGTTTTTGATTTTTTCTCATACGATTCTTTTCCCGTTAGTACTTGCGTTTGCGGCTACTTTAGGTATCTACGAGATGCTGAGATGCATAGGCGAAAAGAGCTTATGGGTGATTTTGCCTTCATGCTTAATAGGTACATTGCTTCCGATATGCGCGAGAGTTTACGGAAACGAACAGGCGTTTTTTAATTTTGCACACAAGATAATGGTTGTATACGTATTCTATTTGGCTGTAATTGCAGTATTTTCTAAAGGGAAAAAAGACATATCGTCAATGGCGATGATATACGTTACCGTTGGATTTATAGTTAACGGTTTTTCGAGCATTGTTTTGCTCAGAGACTACTCCTACGGACAGTACATATATCTTCTCGTGTTTATATGCCCTTGGATGACTGACATATTTGCATATTTTACGGGATACTTTTTGGGTAAGCATAAGCTTATTCCCGACGTAAGTCCCAAAAAGACGGTTGAGGGTGCTATAGGCGGAGTGGTGTTCTGTACACTTGCTTTTGTGTTGTACGGATTTGTACTGACGGTAGTAATTGACGGAATACAGGCTAATTACCTTGCCTTCGTTTGCGTTGGTATAGTATTATCCGTAGTATCTCAATGCGGTGACCTTGTGTTCTCTTTGATAAAGAGAAAATACGGCATAAAGGATTATGGAAAGCTTATGCCCGGTCACGGAGGAATACTCGACAGATTTGATTCTGTAATTGCATCAGCACCTTTTGTATTGCTGATGTTTGACTTATCGGGAATATTCCGTTTGTTTTATTGATTAATTTTGAGGTAGAATTATGTTTGAAAAGACAGTTGCGATATTCGGTTCAACCGGTTCTATAGGAAGACAGAGTATAGAAGTCGCCAGAAAGCACAAACTAAAAGTTAAGGCATTGACAGCACGTGGGGATATTGACAGACTTGAAGCACAGGTAAGAGAATTTACTCCCGAATTTTGTGCAGTGCTTGATGAAAGAAAGGCATTGGAGCTCAAGGCTAAGGTTTCAGATACTCCAACAATAATACTGGGTGGAGCAAACGCTATCGAAGAACTTGCATTTGAAGTGAAGTGCGATATGTTTTTGAATTCTATAATAGGCAAAGCGGGACTTAGGCCTACTTTAGCTGCCATAGAATCGGGTAAAAACGTTGCTTTAGCAAATAAAGAAACGTTGGTTACTGCGGGTACGATAGTTATGGAAAGAGCGAGACAGAAAAAAGTCAGCGTTCTTCCTGTTGACAGTGAGCATTGTGCTATTTTTCAATGTCTTGAGGGGTATCCCGCAAAGCAAGTAAGCCGACTTATACTTACGGCATCGGGGGGACCTTTCTTTAGAAAAAAGAGAGAGGAACTGAAAAATATAACTCCCGAAATGGCTCTTGCGCACCCTACTTGGAATATGGGTCAAAAAATAACCATAGACTCGGCTACTCTTATGAACAAGGGATTTGAAGTTATTGAGGCCTGTCATCTTTTTAACGTAGACGTAGATAAAGTTGACGTAGTTGTTCATCGCGAGAGCATAATACACTCAATGGTGGAATATATTGATAATGCTGTTTTAGCGCAGATGGGCGTACCCGACATGCGTACTTGCATACAGTATGCAATAACGTATCCTGACAGATATGAGGGATTACAGGAAAGACTCGATTTAGCAAAGTTAGGTAAGATGACTTTTGCAGAAGCAGATAAAGAGACGTTTGT
>JAFQOB010000195.1 GCA_017395725.1 Clostridia bacterium | reverse complement strand
TACCGAGATAGGTTTTTCGATGCCTACGGACGAGATTTGGTTGATAAAGAAATTATTCGCTTAGTAAGCGTTATAGAAAGTTTTGGGTGAAATATTATGGAACTTAAAGTAATCAGTTTTAACGTAAGATGTGCAAACGACCCCGACGGTCATTCTATTGCCGAAAGAGGACCGAGGTTACATAATGTTATTACACCTTTTGCTCCCGACGTTATAGGTATTCAGGAATTCCGCGACGCTTGGCAGGAGCAGTTTGATAAGTATTTTTTAGGCGAATATGAGTTTTATCGTGTACCCCGTGACGAGATGCCGGGGGGAGAATCGGTGCCTATACTTTGGAAAAAGGGCAGTTTTGACTGCTTGAAAAAGGGTACTTTTTGGCTGTCGGATACTCCCGAAATAATGTCGGGCGGATGGGACGAAAAATATCACAAAAACAGAATTTGCTCATACGTTATTCTGCGTGATAAAAAGTCGGGGGAATGTTTTACCTTTATGAACACCCATTTTGGTTTTGGCGATAACGGTCAGGTGGCAAGTGCTAAGCTTATCTATGAATACAGCAAAAAGATATCCGACTATCCTACGTTTGTAACGGGTGACTTCAATATGAACCCCGACAGCGCAGGTTATTCTGAAATGATAAAGCATTTTGTTGACGTTAATATGGTTACTTCAAAGGATATGCAAACTACGTATCACGGATATGACCCTGAAAAGCACCCCAATTCTCATATAGATTTTTGCTTTATTGACGAAAAGGTTACGCCTGTATTGCAAAAGATTATTACCGATATGGTTGACGGAAAATATCCTTCCGACCACTACGGACTCTTTATTGAACTCGAAATATAAAAAGATGACATACTTTCTCCGCTTTCTTTCGCAGAAAGCTTGGCAAAGAACTTGCCTCTCGGGTTTCTGCAAATTATTAATAGTAGCACAAACCCATTATTAAAAGGTTCTTTGCCTACTTTCTTCCTCAAAGAAAGTAGGTGCCTGCTTTCTTCCTTAAAGAAAGTAGGGATACTTTAATTACTTTTCACAAAACCTTGCAGAAAACCTTTTGAGTCGGCTGAACAAATATCACCGCCGATAACTTTGTTGCGGTATATAAGCATATTTGCATAGACTCTGCCTTCATATTCGGGGTAGTTTGTTACCTCGTAGGTGTATCGCATAACGTCTTTACCCTTATATTTTGCAAGGTCAAGTCCCATTTGGCGCTGAAATTCGTTGTAGCTGAGCATTATTTTGTCAAATTCCTGCGGTATTGTAACCTTTTTTTCGTCTACGGGTGTCTCGGATACTGTCCAGCCGAACTGCTCAAGAAAATCAACTCTGTCGTCGTTGGTTTTTATCTTGTTGAAGTTAACGTTAGCCGTTTCAGTATATAGGGTGTTGATTACGGTTGGTTCATAGGTTGGTATAAAGGCTATAAGTACAAGCAATGCAACAACGGAAAGGGCAACTATTGAAAAGAATTGCAAGGTTTGTGCTTTTATCGAGTAAATAAAAAGCTTTTTATTGTTTGTCATAATTTTGTGTTCCTCCGTAAAAAAGAATTGTTTTGGTAAAAATATATGAACTGAGGGCGCAAAATATGTTATCTAAAAAATTTGAAATAACCCTTGACAAAAGTGTCAGGTTGTGATAATATATTTAAGCACGATAAATGCGGGTGTTGTTCAATGGTAGAATTCCAGCCTTCCAAGCTGGCTGCGTGGGTTCGATTCCCATCACCCGCTCCAGAAAAAGACGATTGCGAAAGCAATCGTCTTTTTCAATGAAATTCGCCTTACGGCGAGTGAAATAGCTTCGCTGTGAAATACGCTGACGCGTATGAAATATTTGCTTCGCAAATGTTAAGGGGCGAATTTTATTTCACATTCGGTGGAACACCGAATATTTCATAATCCGTTAGGATTATTTCACATTTTGCCGCCAAGGCAAAATATTTCACTGATTTATATATTTTTCTTTTTTTCAATCCCTTGCAATTTCTTGCTTTTAGGGTTATAATAGCCTACACATACAATATATACGAGGGAAAAATATGAGAGTACTACTTATACGTCACGGTCAGACCGATTGGAATAAATTGGGACTATTACAGGGAACGAAGAATATTCCCTTGAACGAAACAGGACTTGAGCAGGCTGAAATGGCTCGCGAATCCTTGAAAGATGAAAAGATTGACGTTGTTTTTTGTTCACCGCTTATAAGAACACGCCAGACTGCTGACGTTATATTGAATGGAAGAGACGTTCCTGTTATATACGACGAAAGAATTGTTGAACGCAGATTCGGTGTTGCCGAAGGTATGAGCACAAAAGATATAGATTTTGCTGCAACGTGGATTCCGGGGAAACCGCCTATGTATGAGGGTATGGAAACATTTGAAATGCTGCTTGAAAGACTTACGGGCTTTTATGACGATATTTACAGCAGATACAAGGATAAGACAGTTCTCGTCGTTACTCACGGCGGTGTAAGCATTGTTTCGGGATATTATTTCTGCGGTCCTCCAAAGACCGACAGAAGCGAATACTTTTGCAAGAATTGCGTTGTAAAAGAATACATAAAAGAATAGATTTTGTTATATTACATAATATGTAACTTCTCCGATTATACTTCGGTATAGTCGGGGATTTTTTTGTGGGTAAATTTTTTAAAGTTTAGGTTTATTGCGAGGTTATTTTTAAAAGTGAATATTTGTTTAGGCAAAAAATATTTTGTCTTTTAGATTGCGTATTTACAAAAAAATACGTTGATTGTAAAATCTTTATCGGCAACAAAATATTATTAAATTTACGCAAATAAAAGCGGAGAGTGTATATGGGAAATATTTTTGCTTCGATTCAAAGTGTCCTCGAAACCGTTATGTTGGTTTTGCTTATATGCGCCGGTTTGTTTTTGAGCATTAAGCTTACCTTTTTACAATTCAGGAAATTCGGTTATGCCACAAAGAATACTATCGGAAGTATCTTTTCAAAAAATTCACACGAAAAAAATGCCTCGGGCGTAAGTCCCTTTCAAGCTGTGGCAACAGCTATGGCAGGTACTATCGGAACGGGCAGTATCGCCGGTATTGCAACTGCTATAGTTGCGGGCGGCCCCGGTGCTGTGTTCTGGATGTGGGTCAGCGCCCTTCTCGGCATGGTTACAAAGTATTCTGAAATTGTGCTTTCTCTTTACTACAGAGAAAAGAACGAAAAGGGCGAATGGGTCGGCGGCCCTATGTATTATATAAAGAATGGACTTAAGCTGAAATGGCTTGCGGCTGTTTTTGCGGTTTTTGCAATGGTTGCTTGTCTCGGTACGGGAAATGCAACCCAGTCTAACTCTATTGCCGTTGCTCTTGATTCCACATTAGGTGTTGACCCTTTGATAACGGGTATAGTTTTAACCGTTATTGTGGGTGTTGTTATTCTCGGCGGTGTAAAGCGTATAGCAGCCGTTAATGAAAAAATGGTTCCTTTTATGGCTGTTTTCTTTGTTGTGTGTGCTTTTGCTGCGTTGATAATTAACATAAAAGAAATACCCGCCGCATTTGCACTTATATTTAAGGAAGCTTTCAGCTTTAAAGCGGCGGCAGGCGGTGCTGTTGGTTACGGCATTATGAAAGCTATGCAGTCGGGCTTTTCAAGAGGAGTTTTCTCTAATGAAGCAGGACTGGGTAGCGCACCTATTGCACACGCGGCATCTACTACAAAGGACCCCGTTAAGCAAGGGCTTTGGGGTATGTTTGAGGTTTTCTTTACCACTATTATAATATGTACCGTTTCGGCTCTCGTAATATTGACTACCGGTTTCTACGGCGACGGTCTCGACGGTGCGGCTTTGAGTATTCAGTCCTTTAACTCCATAATCCCCGGTGTAGGCGGTATTATCGTAACTGTATCCACAATATTCTTTGCGTTGTCTACTATATTGGGCTGGGCATATTACGGCGAGGTTTCGACTTCATATTTATTCAAAAAGAGCAAGCACTGTGTAACTGTATACAGACTGGTGTACGTTGTGTTCGTTCTTATAGGCGCTGTTCTTGAGCTTAAAGTAGTTTGGGATATATCCGTTATGATGAATACCCTTA
>JAFQOB010000003.1 GCA_017395725.1 Clostridia bacterium | reverse complement strand
TTATATTCATAAAAAACTATTCACTTAAGTAAAGCCTGATACTCGTTCATATCGCTTTCGCTGGGAAGAGGGATATCCCTAAAAGGAAATTCAATATTCAAAGCATCATATTTTGTTATACAAATATTCTTAAAGGGCAAAAGCTCAATTTTTTGAACAACACTATACTTATCAGCTATTTCTTTCAGTTTAACAAAGTTTTCTTTATAATCATTAACCGTCGGAATAACCACCTGACGCAGAGTAGTTTTTATATTCATTTTTTGAAGAGTGTCAAGAAATCTCAACACACTGTCCAAATCACAACCAACGTGTTTTTTATAAAGACCGTTATCTGTATATTTAATATCAAGCAAAACTAAATCTGTTTCCTGCAAAAGCTTAATAACATTATCGTTAAGTATGCTTCCTGAGGTATCAAGGCAAGTGTTTATGCCTATCTCGTGGCACAACTTAAAGGTTTCACGCACAAAATCCGCTTGAAGCAACGGTTCACCGCCCGAAAAGGTTATACCGCCTTCATCGCCAAAATACTCTTTGTATCTCTTTGCGCGTTTTACTATTTCTTCGGGAGTAAATATCATTCCCTCATTACATTTCCAAGTATCAGGATTATGGCAACAGGAACAACGCAAGTTACAACCCTGGGTAAATACAACGAAACGAACTCCCGGTCCGTCAAGGGTGCCGAGAGTTTGAATCGAATGAACGTATCCGTTTATCATAATGCTTCGTGGAAGGTACGGCTGATAACTTCTTTTTGCTGTTCGCGAGAAAGCTTATTAAAGTTTACAGCATACCCCGATACTCTTATGGTCAAATTAGGATAACTTTCAGGGTCTTCATACGCTTTCATCAATGTTTCTCTGTTCAAAACGTTAATGTTGATATGATGAGCCTTCTTAGCAAAATAACCGTCAAGAATAGAAACAAGATTGTTGATTCTCTCATCTTCGGTTCTGCCAAGTGCTTGCGGAGTAATCGAGAAGGTATTGGAAATACCGTCGCGGCAATCATCATAAGAAAGTTTCGCAACAGAGTTTAAGCTTGCTAAAGCACCGTTTTCTTCCCTGTTGTGCATAGGGTTAGCACCGGGAGCAAAAGGCATACCTGCACCTCTGCCGTCGGGAGTAGCACCTGTGTTCTTACCGTACATAACGTTTGAAGTAATAGTAAGAACAGAAAGTGTGTGAATAGCATTTCTGTATGTTGGAGTCTTACGAAGCTCGGTAATAACCTTATGAGTCATTTCCTTAGCAATCGTATCAACTCTGTCATCATCATTACCGTATTTGGGAAAATCGCCGTTTGTATCAAATCCGATAACAAATCCCGCTTCGTTGGTAATAGGTCTAACGTTTGCATATTTTATAGCACTCAAAGAGTCAGCAACAACGGACAAACCTGCAATACCAAACGCCATAAAACGTTCAACCGACGTATCGTGAAGTGCCATCTGAGTTTTTTCATAAGCATACTTGTCGTGCATATAGTGAATGACATTCATAGTCTTAACGTAGAGCTCACTCAGCCATTTAATATAAATATCATAGCGTTCCATAACTGCATTATAATCCAATTTATCAACAGTCATAGGCTCCATTTGAGGACCGATATGCATATCGCTGTCAGCATCGTATCCGCCGTTTATTGCAATAAGCAAAAGCTTTGCAAGGTTGCAACGAGCGCCAAAGAACTGCATCTGTTTGCCCACCTTCATAGCAGACACACAACAAGCAATTGCATAGTCATCACCATATATTGGACGCATAACGTCATCGTTTTCGTACTGAATAGAATCTGTGTCTGCAGAAACCTTGGCACAGAATTTCTTAAAGTTTTCCGGCAACTTATTTGACCACAAAATAGTAAGGTTAGGCTCGGGAGAAGAACCTAAAGTATAAAGTGTATTCAAAATACGGTAGCTGTTTTTGGTAACCAAAGTTCTTCCGTCTTCACCCATACCGCCTACAGCTTCGGTAATCCACATTGGGTCGCCGCCGAAAAGCTCGTTATATTCAGGAGTGCGAAGATGACGAGCCATACGAAGCTTCATTACGAAATCGTCAATAAGCTCTTGAGCAGACTGTTCGTCGAGTACTCCGTTTTCAATATCTCTTTCAATATATATATCAAAGAAAGTACTTACACGGCCCATAGACATAGCCGCACCGTTCTGTTCCTTAATAGCTCCAAGATAAGCAAAATAAGTCCACTGTATAGCTTCCTTAGCATTAGAAGCGGGTTGACTGATATCAAAACCGTACATTTCATCCATTTCTTTAAAATAACCTAAAAATGCTATTTGCTGATACAATTCTTCGGTAAGCTTAATATTATCAGCATTTAAAACGTCACCCGCGAGAGCTTTTTTATCCTTCTTCTTCTCTTCGATTAACTTATCTACACCGTACAAAGCAACACGTCTGTAGTCACCGATAATTCTGCCTCTTCCGTAAGCATCGGGAAGTCCCGTAATAACGTGGCATTTACGAGCCTTTCTCATTTCATCTGTATAGGCCCTGTATACACCTTCGTTATGAGTAGTTCTGAACTTAAACTCCTCTTCTACTTTAGGGCTAAGGTTATAACCATAAGCATTACAAGCCTGTTTAACCATTCTCATACCGCCAAAGGGATTAACTCCGCGTTTCAACGGGCGGTTAGTCTGCAAACCGACAATAAGCTCATTTTCCTTATCAAGATAACCGGGAGCAAAAGAAGTAAGGGTAGAAACAGTTGAAGTATCAATATCAAGAACTCCGCCAAACTGTCTTTCAATTGCAAAAAGAGCCTGAAGCTTCTTCATCAAAGCATTTGTCCTTTCGGTAGCCTTTGCCAAGAACGAAGAGTCACCCGTATATTCTTTATAGTTCGCCTGAATAAAATCACGAACATCTATATTCTCTTTCCAAAAAGAGCCTTTAAATCCTGCCCAATTGTTGTGTTCCATATTTTTTACCTCCTACAAAAACCAAAAAAGGCAAATCAGCATTTTGTAATACAAAAACTGACTTGCCCAGACGGTCGGCATTATAAACTTTTACATTCCACCGCAGTCATCTGCGTTTTCCGTCAGTTATGTAAAAGCTGTATGTTAATTATACACAAGTTTAACTGTTTTGTCAATCACGATAATAAAATAAAACCAAATTTATTTATTAATTTTTTGTTACATTGATAATCAGTATTTTTAGATAAAAGAACTTGTCTATGACTGTCAATACAAAAATCGCAATCACTTACGTTAATATAGGCTGTCAAAACATCGTGCCCGAAGGTACGCTCTATCTTCAAAACACCGTCTCTTTCGACAAACACATTAATTTTGCCCTTATTCAGAATTTCCGAAGAAGCTTTAACCGACGTAATCTCTCGATAAAATGAAAGAATATCACTGTCATCTATCTTTGACCAGTCAAAAAATGTTCTGCAGAAAGGGTCTTCAAACCCTTGAGTTCCAATTTCATCACCGTAGTAAATACAAGGATTTCCGGGCAATAAAAATTGTAAAAAAACTGCAAGAAGAAGCTTATTCGTAGCCTCTGAAAACTCGGCTTCATTCATAAGGTAATTTGCTCTGTCAGCCTTATTTTGAGGAACGTTCTTTACTCCTAATGCTGTAAGTATCCTTACAGTATCGTGAGTAGACAAAATATTCATAATACCGTTCAAAACAGATTCGGGATAATTTTCAGCAATGGACATAACGACGTTTCTGAAAGAGTATCCGTCATCAATACCGAGAACAAAATCAATTATCGCATTTTTAAAAGGATAATTCATAACCGAATCAAGCTCGCCGTCGGTAAAATACTTACGCCTTACACCGTAACTGCATTTGTTAGAAGCATCTTCCCAGACCTCGCCTATAAGAAAAGAATCTTTCTTTATTTCTTTCATTCTGTTCCTTAAAGCCAGTATAAATGAGTCCGGCAATTCATCGGCAACGTCAAGCCTGAAGCCGTCGGCTCCAAGCCTTAACCAATGAGCAATTACGCTATCCTCATCATTTATAATATAGTCTCTGTAGGACTTGTTATTTTCATCCACACAGGGCAAGGTTTTTATTCCCCACCATGCAGTATAGGCGTCGGGGTAATTTTTAAAATCAAACCATTCTCTATATTTTGATGTCGGGTCAGAAACAGCGCCTCCGCCAAATATGCCCTCGGAATCAAAATAAATACTGTTTGAGCCGGTATGAGAAAATACACCGTCAAGAATAATTTTAATTCCTACGTTGTGGGCGGCAACACAAAGGTTTTTAAAATCTTCCTCGGTTCCCAACATTTCATCAATTTTCTTGTAATCAGCAGTATCATATCTGTGATT
>JAFQOB010000194.1 GCA_017395725.1 Clostridia bacterium | reverse complement strand
GCAGTGTTGTAATGCCTTACGGCGGTAAGACACAGTCTACAGCTCCTCAGTTTATGGCGGCGAAGCTTCCTGTACTTAAGGGTGAAACAAATACGGTATCGGTTATGGCTTACGGCTATAACCCCATGATAGCAGACAAGAGCCCCTACCACAGTGCACTCTATGCAGTTGTAGAAAGTGTATCGAGAATGGTTGCGGCAGGCGTTCCCTTTGAAGATTGTTACCTTACCTTCCAGGAATATTTTGAAAGAACTAACAACAAGCCTGAAAGATGGGGCAAGCCCTTTGCAGCATTACTTGGTGCGTTTAGAGCACAGACAGAGCTTGGTCTTGCGGCTATCGGCGGTAAAGACAGTATGAGCGGTACCTTTGAAAATATTGACGTTCCTCCCACACTCGTATCCTTTGCTTGTGCTGCGACAAAATTGCAGAATATCACAACTCCCGAATTCAAGAGTGCAGGTAATAACGTATATCTTATTACTCCCGAATATGATGAAAACGGTATAGTATGCTTTGAATCCTTAAAGAAGGTTTACACATATATCCATTCACTTATTGCAGATAATAAGGCAAAAGCGGTATATACACTCGGCTTTGGCGGTATTGCAGAAGGTATAGCGAAGATGTGCTTCGGTAACGAAATCGGTTTTGAATTTGCTGAAAACACCGATATGAAAGCACTTCTTAAGAATGGCTACGGTGCGTACATTGTTGAAACAGATTCTATGACTGAAGGTAAGCTCCTCGGTAAGACGTTAAGCGAAGCGGTAATCAAGCTTAACGGCGAGACGGTTTGCGTAAAAGAACTTAAAGAAGCTTGGGAAGCTCCCTTGCAGAAGGTATTCCCCACAGAAGCTAAGGGAATCGGAAAAGATACTACTGAAATATTTGCATATACCGAAAGAAATATTGCAAGACCTGCAGTTAAGGTTGCGAAGCCTCGTGTAATCATTCCTGTATTCCCCGGTACAAACTGCGAATATGACACTGCAAGAGCATTTGAGAGAGCAGGGGCTGAGGCTGAAATATTCGTTCTCCGCAATATTAACTCCGACGTTCTTACACAGTCTATCAGAGAGTTTGCAGAAAAAATAAACAATAGCCAGATTCTTATGCTTCCCGGCGGCTTCAGCGGCGGTGACGAGCCCGACGGGTCAGGTAAGTTTATTACTGCAGTGCTTCGTAATCCTATGGTTAAAGAAGCTGTAACAAACCTTCTCGAAAACAGAGACGGACTTATGCTCGGTATCTGTAACGGTTTCCAGGCACTCGTTAAATCGGGACTTTTGCCCTACGGTAAGATTATGGATACTATGGACAACGACAGTCCTACACTTACATTTAACGCTATCGGCAGACACCAGTCACAGATGGTACAGACGAGAATTTCGTCGGTTAAGTCACCTTGGTTTGCAAACGTAAATACAGGCGATATCCATACGGTTCCGATAAGTCACGGTGAAGGTAGATTTACTGCTCCCGAAGCGATTTTGAGAGAGCTTGCGGCAAACGGACAGATAGCTACTCAGTACGTTGATGCAAAGGGTAATCCCACAATGGATATTACATTTAACCCCAATGCTTCCGATTATGCTATTGAAGGTATTACAAGCCCTGACGGCAGAATCCTCGGTAAAATGGCACACAGTGAACGTGTTGGCAACGGTGTTGCAATAAACGTTCCCGGTGAACAGGATCAGAAGATATTCTTGTCAGGTGTAGAATATTTCAAATAAAGTGATACAATTAAGAGGATACTTTTTCGAAAGTGTCCTCTTTTTTTGCTTAATACATTATGTGTAATTATACTAAGTAACACAGATAATTTTTTCTAAGCAATCAATTTTACGAATCTTGTAAAACTTGTAATTATATGATAAAATATATATTAATCCTATCCAATAAATGTGAGGCTTTTATAAATGAAACTAAAAAGAACGATTGTTATTTTTATTTTTTTAATTATGGTACTGACGTCGTGTTCGGAAAAAGATGAAAAAATAGTAGATGATATAAAGAAAGGAACTATGTATTCCGAGCTTGTGGAAATGTTTGGCGATGAGGGTTCTGTAAGTGGTTCTGGAAATACGCTTCTCGAGTGGCATCTAACGCCGTATATTGAGTTGGTGATTCAGTTGACAAATCCACAATTTTCCTTGCCGCTTGATGTCGATTATCCGGTGGCATGGGGAGTGATTCATTCAGCAGATAGAATAAGTTATTATGAAAAACCACTTTTAAATTTGAAAACGATTGATGAATACAATGATTTGATTTCGCACAAGATGAAAGAGTTTGATTTTCAGATTTACGGCAAAGAGACTGTTGAGATTCCGCAAATACCTAAAGATTTTATCTGTTATGATAAATTGACTTCTTTTGGAGATTTTTTATCTGTAGTAATTTTGTCTCCGGTGGAGAGTTTAGATTACGATAGCTATATGTATAGTTTAGTTGATTCAAATCAATATGAATATGGACTGTATATAGATAAGGGTAATCTAAAAACCAAAGATTTTTGTAAAATAGCAAGAGAAACTAAGTTAAACAAAAAAGATCTTCGTACTTGTTCGGAAAATGGTATCAGATTTGTAGAATATGCCGGAGCCGAATATACGTATATTGACAAAAAGCTGTCAAGTATTTCTTGGGATAATAACGAGAATACAATTGCAGTTGTGTGTTCTGGAAACATTTATTCCTCATCCAATCCTGCAGAAACAGCTATGTTTTCCGACTATCCGATAAATAGTAAAGAAACCGTATTAAGTAAGCTTCTGTCTAAAGATACTGCGGCAGATATGATAGAAAAACTTTCAAAAAGCGATTATTTTAAATAATTATTCCAAAAACTAAATGGACTGTCTCAAAACTGGCTTTTAAGACAGCCCATTTCTATTGCTCATATTTAAATAGGATAGGTCTGCACGATAATTAAATAATCGGTTGCTTTTACGACCTCATCCGTCTCGGCAGCAAAGTAATAAAATAAATGAAGTTTGAACACTGCCTCGACACCTTCTCCCACCGGAGAAGGTCTTTGTCT
>JAFQOB010000193.1 GCA_017395725.1 Clostridia bacterium | reverse complement strand
GAATCTTCCTTTAGTTTGTGCGTAACTGTTATGAGTACATAGAGAGGTTGTTTATTTGAAGATAATGTTTATTTCATAAACACTATCAAAGTAATTTCCACCTTTGGAATCTTCCTTGGTCTGTGCAGAGCTGTAATAAGTACACAGAGGTAATGTTTTATTTGTAGATAGTGTTTTTTAAAATCACTATCAAAGTTACTTCTATCCTTGGAATCTTCCTTGGTTTGTGCGTACTTTTAGTAAGTACATAGAGATATAGTTTTATTGAAAAAATATTGTTTTAAATTACATACCAAACAAAAAGGCTATTGTTCGTTTTTTAAACAATAGCCCTTATTCTTATATTTTATCAAAACGTTCGCCTGTCTTTTTAGCGTGGATTCGACCCGCGCTTATCTCTGACAGCTTCAAGTTAAACGCTTCAAACGAAGGTGTCTTTATAGCCAACCTTAACTTAACTGTATCGCTGTAATCAATGCCGTCTTCTATAATGTCAAAATACTGACATTCATAACGTATCTTTTCATGGTCTGCATAAGCACACTCCACCTCGAACTCCGTATAATCCGTATACGTTATTATCTGTGCATCTTCGGCTGCCCCTTTTGCCGCTGCCGTATATGCTCTCACAAGACCGCCCTTGCCAAGCAATATTCCGCCAAAGTATCGCGTTACAACGATAACGGCATCTGTAAAACCGGTCTTTCTTATAACGTCAAGCACCGGCATACCCGCAGTACCCGCAGGTTCTCCGTCGTCGCTGTATCGGGTTGTATTCGTATCCTTCAGCACGTATGCGTAAACGTTATGTCTGGCATCAGAGTGTTTCTTCTTTATCCGGTTAATAAAATCAACCGCGTCTTTCTCTTCGGTAACCCTCTTCGCATAACCGTAAAACACCGATTTATCAATAGTTATTTCAAAAAAACCTTCGCCGCCTAATGTGGTATATAACTTTCCGCCCTCGGCTGTATTATTATCTTTCATAAGTCAAACTCACTTTACAAGATATTTTGAAAGCATTCCCTTCGTCTTTGAATCAACAGTCGCTTTAAATCTAACGCCCTCTGCAAGATATTCCGTATCGTGTATAACGGCGTTTTTATAAAGCACGTTAACCATAGACTGCTCGTTGTGGGGGAACAAAAACGTTTCTTCGGTCTTGCCCTCGTTAACAAGCGATTCTATTCTTTCTATAAGCGTATCAACGCCCTCGCCTGTCCTTGCGGATATAAAGAAAACGTTATTTTCTCCGCCGTCTTGCTTTACTTTCGGCATAATATCCGTCTCAACATCACACTTATTGTAAACGTAAAGAATGGGTTTTCCCACAGCTCCCAATTCTTCAAGAAGCCCCTCGGTTACAGCAAGCTGATTATCACACTCGGGCTCAGATGCATCTATCATCACAAGTACGGCATCGGAATAAACAACCTCTTCCAAGGTCGAGCGAAACGCCTTTATAAGATGATGCGGCAGATTTCTGATAAAACCAACCGTATCCGTAAGAAGTATCTCATTTCCCGAGGGAAGTTCATATTTTCTTGTTGTAGGGTCAAGGGTTGCGAAAAGCTTATTTTCGGCAAGTATCCCCGCCCCCGTCAAATAATTCAAAAACGTGCTCTTACCGGCGTTCGTATATCCCGCAATAGCAATCTTAAAAAGTCCCGATTTATCTCTTTGTTTACGCTGAACTATTCTGTTTTTTTCCAACAGTTCAAGCTCATCTTCAAGAGCATCCATACGGCGTTTTATATGACGTCTGTCGCTTTCAAGCTTGGATTCACCGGGGCCTCGGGTACCGATACCGCCTCCCTGACGTGAAAGCTGTAACCCCTTACCCGTAAGTCTCGGTGTAGTATATTTCAAAAGAGCAAGTTCAACCTGCAGCTTACCCTCGCCCGTCTTTGCGTGAAGCGCAAATATATCGAGAATAAGCATACTTCTGTCCATAACGAATATATCGCTGTCTTCGTCAGTTACTTCTTTTTCAATATTACGTATCTGCGAAGGGGACAGCTCGGTATCAAACACAACGAGAGTAGCATCGTTATTTTTACAAAGCTCTGCCAACTCCTTGATTTTACCGCTTCCGATATACGTTCCCGGGTCGGGTGCAGTTTTTAGCTGTGTCATTCTTGCGACACATTCGCCTCCCGCAGTCTCAAGCAATCTTTCGAGCTCGTCAAGGGAAACCTCGGCATCATCTCTGTCGTCGCCTCTGAATACTGCGCTGACAAGAACGGCTTTCGTTATCTCCTTGTCCTGCGTATCATTAAATATATTAAGTTCGGGCATATATCCCACCTCAATTCAATGTAAAAAAATACCGTAAGAAAACAAAAAGGGCAAGATGTGCGAAAAATACATCTTACCCGTTGTTAGTCCAAGGTCAATTATTTTGCCTTGTTCAAGCGCTGTTTGAACTTGTCAACACGGCCGCCTGCATCTACGAACTTCTGCTTGCCCGTAAAGAAGGGGTGGCACTTTGAGCAAATTTCAACACGCATATCGCCCTTTGTCGAACGAGTCTTAACCTCTGCGCCGCATGCACATCTGATTGTTGATTCTTTATAATCCGGCTGAATAGCTGTCTTCATTGCACTTACCTCTTTTCAGTTTTTTACATATTGCATTGTATTATAACACAAGTATTTTCATTTTTCAAGAGCAATCCAATATTTTTTTCAAAAAAATGTTAATTTTCTTTGAATGTCATTCAATTGTGGGCTTCTTTAGTGTATAATATAGCAGAATTTTTTACAAGAAAGGCACTTTTATGTTGAACGCTGCTACCGAAAATAAAATAAATTGGAAGTTAATTGACCTTTCCGACCGCAAGCTGTTTGAAAATACAGGCAATAATAAAGAAGGTATTGCAATGTTCGGCTTTGCTTCTCTGTTCTTTTGGAAAGAGTACTATAAAACGTCGTACTCGGTAATCAACGGAAATATCGTATGTCGGGGAAGCTCCGATAAGGGAAACTGTATCTTTTATTTCCCCCGAGGACTTAATGAAAACTATAAAGAAACCGTTAATACTATTATATCCTCTTGTGAAAATAATATTAGACTCTTGCCTTTAACCGAGAGCGTTGCAAATAAAATAAGCGAAGCATTTCCCAATGCTAAAGTTAAGCTGCTTGACGGAAAATGCGAATACGTATATAACCAAAGTGACTTGGCTAATCTTGCGGGTAAAAAATATCACGCAAAACGAAACCATATCGCAAAATTTGACAAAAATTATGACTGCGAATATATAAATATAAATAATGAAAACCTTGATATTCTGAGAAAATGTGCAGAACATTTGTATAACGTTATCGAAAACAGCCCCAAAGACGAATATCTTGCCATAAAATGTGCTATAGAACATTTTGAAGAGCTTAGTCTTCGTGCGGGTGTGCTTACCGTTGACGGTAATTTTGTTGCCTACTCTATCGGCTCGTCAATAAACGAAAACACCGCAGATATTCATTTTGAAAAGGCCGACAGATGCTATGACGGCTCATACGCGAAAATTACCAACAGCTTTGCAAAATATGCCTGGACAGATAAACTATACCTCAACCGCGAGGAAGATTTAGGCATAGAGGGGTTACGTAAAGCTAAACTTTCATATTACCCCTGTCATCTCAATCAGATGTACTCGATTGAATTATTTTGATAAAAACTCTTGCATTTTTTGTCGCGCTGTGTTATAATGCCTCATATTTATAAAATAAACACATTGAAGAAGTTTGGCGGGTCGCAACAAGACATATCCAGAGAGGGTTGCCGTTTTTGGCTGTAAGCAACCTTGTGTCTGCGTTACTTTTGCATTTCGCTTCCGAGTGGAACAGATGAATTTTTACAGTAGTTTGTTACGGTGTTAAGGCTCCGTTATTTGCCTTGTAAAGTGTTTGCTTTATTTAGCATAAATTAAGGTGGTACCGCGGAAAACTTACGTCTTTCGTCCTTTTCAGTAAAGGATGAAAGACTTTTTTGTTTGGATTTATAACCAAAGGGACTTTTTGGAAAAAGTCCCTTTGGAATCCCCAAAAACTTTAAAAAGCGGAGGGAACTCCCTCCGCGACTAAATAAAAATTATATGCCAATAAAAAATAGCAGCACAAACCCGATATTCGAGGTTTCTTTGCCTACTTTCTTTCCCGCTTTCTTTCGCAGAAAGCTTGGCAAAGAACTTGCCTCTCGGGGCTCTACAAACTATAAATGGTGGTACAAACCCGATATTCGAGGTTCTTTGCTACTTTCTTCCTCAAAGAAAGTAGGAAAAAAAGGATAATAATAAAAATATCATATAAATTTGGAGTGATTAAAAAATGAAAGAAAAATTAGAAGCATTGCTGCGCGAAGGTGCTCAAAAAATTGACGCTGCAAAGAGCGAAAGTGAGCTTCAGGAAATCAAGGGTGCGTTACTTGGCAAACAGGGTGCCGTAACGGAGCTTCTTAAAGAAATCCCCAAGCTTGACGTTTCTCTCCGTCCCGAAATGGGTAAGGCGGTAAACAACGTAAAGAATTTACTTGCCGAGCAGATCGAGGGCAGACGTGAGGAGCTTAAGCTTAAGGCGTCCGAAATTTCCCCCGACTTTGACTGCACGATTCCAGGCATTGAGCCTAAGATAGGCGGTCTTCACCCCATTACACAGATGTGCTACGATTTGAACGATGCATTCCGTTCTATGGGCTTTGAGGTGTTCTCAGGTCCCGAGATCACAAGCGAATATTTCGCATTTGACAATCTTAACTTCCCCCCCAACCACCCCGCAAGAGAGAGCATGGATACATACTGGCTTGCAGGTCACGATACGGGAGATGCGGATAAGAAGCTTTGCCTCCGTCCCCACCTGACAGGCGACAGCGTTCGCTATATGCAGACGCACAAGCCCCCCTACAGATTCGTATATCCCGGCAGAGTATACAGAAACGAAACAACAGATGCCCGCCACGAAAGAGCATTCTTCCAGTACGAGGCGCTTATCGTTGATAAGGACTTTACCTATACTGCAGGTAAGGTTATGATAAAGAGCATCCTTTCAAAGGTGTTCGGTCAGGACGTGCCTGTAAGAATGAGAGCAGGCTTCTTCCCCTTCGTTGAGCCCGGCTTTGAAATCGATATGGGTTGTCTTGTTTGCGGCGGCAAGGGCTGCAGCGTTTGCAAGCACGTCGGTTGGATAGAGATAATGCCCGGCGGTACTCCTCATCCCAACGTTCTCCGCGCGGCGGGACTTGATCCCGATGAGTACACCGGCTTCTACGTTAATATCGGT
>JAFQOB010000192.1 GCA_017395725.1 Clostridia bacterium | reverse complement strand
TTTTTTAGAAAAATATATAATATTTTTCACAAAAATACTTGCTTTTTTTTTTTTTGTATATAATATACAATAGAGTAAAATGGAGTATTGTTTCCTGTTTTATTTCATTTTTATTAAAAAAGGTAACAAAAACATATAAAATCAAAAACTGAGCAATATTTGTCTGCATTTACGCAATATTTGTCTTGCTTTTTTTATATGCAATATAATATAATATACTTAGTAGTTGTGCAGGGTGTTGCGAACCTCGCGAAATAAAATAAATTTTTGTGCAAGTGTAACAATAACTGCGTAGGACATATATATTTATCAATCAAAACACAAGACAATAATTGGCTTGGTTTGTTTGGATTTTGTATAGAATTTATCATACTTTTAAAAAATGCGGAAAGTATGTTAAAAATAAAAAAATAGTATTCCAATTAATAAAAAAAGGAGAGTTGTTTATGAAAAAGAGCAACAAAATATTGATTGCGGTTTTGATAACTGCGGCGTTGTTGATTCTGGCGGCTACTTTTATCGGCGCGGCAACGATAGCTGAAAAGCCGATGGCTATTATCAATTACATAGTAGGAATAACAGAGGAAGAACCCGAGGGAGCTGATGTTAACGAAGATGGCGAGGTTAATATTTTTGATGCACTTATAGCCTTAAAACAGTCTTGGACTGAAAAAGCTTATGTATCATACATATCCCTCGATGATGATTCTTATTCTTTAGACTTTAAGAAAGACACTTTTGAGTATACGGTAAAGCTTCCCGAAGGTCACCCTGCGGTACCTCAAGTATCAGCAGAAGGTGTTGAAGGTGTTACCGTAGAAATTCAACAGGCATTTTTAACGAATGATGCTACGAGTGCAAAAGCTTATGTTGTTGCTAATAACGGAAAAGGAACAGTAAGCACATATACGATTACATTTGAAAAGGCTGCCGAAGCAGGATTTGAATTACAGTATGATGACAGATATACGTTTAAGCCTACTACACAGTTGGCAGAAGGGGAAGCATATACGTTTGCTTCAAGTAATGCCGATGTAGTAACTGTTGATGCTGCAACCGGCGAAATGACTGCAAAGCAAGTTTCAAAAGAGGACGTAACTATTACTGCAACCTGTGGCGATGTTATAGAAACTTTGCTTGTTACAGAAGTTGAAAAAGCACACGTTAACCTCTTCCTTTTGACAGGACAGAGCAACGGTCAGGGCTGTTACGGAAATTCTACAGATAAGGCAGACCAGGACGGATATATATCTTTTGACGACAATATAAAAGAAGTTCCTGAAATAGGTGTTGACGGTGCGGTATACAGTTATGACGTATATCCGTATAAAAATTGTGTTCCTGCAAACACCTTCTATGATATGAATAATGAACAGAGAACGGGTCCTGCGGCTGCGTTAGGTAAAGCGTTTTACGACCTTTCGGGCGAAAAAGTAGTATTCTTGCAGACTGCATATTCCGGTGCTCCTATTCAATCGTGGCTCGACCCCGAAACAAGACCTGGATATGCGGGATATTATGGTGCTACCAGTATGAGAAACTTCTATGATGCTACACAGAAAGCATACGCAGACCTTATGGCAATTCTTGATGAAAATAACTTTGAAGTTGTAAGAACTTGTAACTTCTGGTGGCACGGCGGAACGGCAACCGTTAGTACTTATGATTATGATGCTATGGATTATGTATCGGGTAAGACTAAGATGACCGATAAAGAATACTATGACCTCTATATGATGATGCATGAGGATATGATAAGAGACTTCGGTCTTGACTATGACTTTATGATTCTTAATCGTATTCAAAAAAATGCTTGTTATTTCCAGGAAAGCAAAGATCTTACCAGACATACGGACCTTGTTCCTATAAGAGCATCTCAAATTGCACTGACCAACTTAAATGAAGACATAATAATGGCATCTACAAAAGCCGGTGAATATGCAAGAATGTATTCTGCTACCCAAGATCCTGATGAATACGGTTATAATTTTGTTGGACTTGACAACGTTCACTTTAACCAAATCGGACATAATGCTACCGGTGAAGAAGCAGGAACAAGTGCATTCTATGCATTGAAGAGCCTTTTTGTAGAGCGTGAAGAAGCTGACCATGTTGAAATTATTGATACAAACGGAAGAACAAGACTCACATCAAAAGATACAATTGAAATGAAGGCTGGCTCAACGTACAGAATAGCCGGATTGGCATATCCTATTTATTCGGAAGATATTACATATACTTCAAGCAATAAAGATGTTGCTACTATTGATGAATTTGGTCTTATAACAGCTCATTCAAAAGGCTATACAACAATTACCGTAGAATCAAATGTAAGCGGTAAGAAAGAGACCGTTGAAGTATGGGTTTATGAGGTTGAGAAAATACCTACAACGTACCGTTGGGATTTTAATGACCTGACAGCGACAGGTACAAAGAATGATTTGTCATTGTCATACTGTGCTGAACAAAAAGGTGCAGGGGAAAACTATGTTCTTGAAGATGGTTTCTATAAAACTATACAAAGTGATGCTACATCGGCAAGTAAATCTTATGTAAGACCTGACTTTGTTGTAGAAAAGAAATTTACTTTGGATAGCAGTAACGACTGGACTATTGAATGGAATGGTAAGATTTATAATAATAAGTCAGTAGTTCTTATGGGGCAGTCTCATGAAGATCCGGAAGCCGATACAACTGTAAATGGCTTCATTTATCTTGCACATAGTACTGATTTTGATTCTTCCGCTGAGGGGACGCTTTATCCTGTAAGATTCCAGCCTGAAGTTGGAAATCAAGTTTTGCTTTCTTACGGTGATTATAAATCGTATAATAGTGATTTGAATTCTTGGAGATTAGGATATACCGCAAATGATAACAAATTAACATTATATATTAATGATGCCCAAAAAGGTGGTTGGGTTGCTATTTCGAGCGAGACCGCAGGAGAATTTAGCACAAATTATAAGACTCTTTTAGGTAGAATGAGAGGAAATGGTTACCTAAATTATTACGGGGAAATGGATTATATTGAGGTTAATTTTGTTCAGGAAGTAATTGTTCAAGAAAAGAACTACCGTTACGACTTTGACGGCAATCTTCTTTCTTCTAAAGATAAGAACGATTTGACACTTTCTCCTGATGCAATTGCTAAGGGTGCAACTGGGCAGTATACACTCACAGATAATAAATATACCGTTACTGCCACAACGGCTTCAAAAAGACCGGACTTCTTGTTTGAAAAGCCGGTTAGAATAAGCAATAAGATGGATTGGAGTATAGAGTGGAGAGCACAATTAAAGGCTGGAACTCAACTTATAGGTCAGTCACTTACATCTGCAGGAAAAACTCAATACGGTTGTATTCACCTTGCATTTGATTCTTCTTATAATAAATATGCATTACGTTTTATGACACCGGAAATGACAAATTCCGGAACACAGGGATATCGTATAGTATATGACACAGCTTACAGAGCACTTAATAAGAGTGAGAATACTTGGAAATTAGAACACAAGGCAGATACTCAATTAATGACATTATATTATTTGGGTGCAAATGGTTGGGAAACGGTTGGCTCTGTTCCTATAACTGCTGATTATGATTTTACATTTACAAATCTTTTTGGTACCTATTCTGCCAATACTAATTTAAGCGGTACTGTTGACTACGTTGACATTTACACAAAAGAAACAATATACCAATAATAAAAAAGCCCCTCGGGGCTTTTTTGTTTTACCTCTGTACGAGGATTTTAAGTAAGCAGAGATATGGTCTTGCCCTCTCCTGACGGGAGGAGAGAAAAACGTTAAGTTTTAATATCAAAACCACGAGGCAGAGTCTTTGTCAAACCTCCATCTGAGGAGGGAGGTGGATTTTGCGAAGCAAAAGACGGAGGGAG
>JAFQOB010000191.1 GCA_017395725.1 Clostridia bacterium | reverse complement strand
TTTATAATTACCCGCAGCGATTTCGTCTGCAGTAAGTAAACGTATTTCTACTTCATGCAAAAGCTCCATATACCTGACAAGAATACGAAATTCTCCGGGGAATTTTTTTACAGCTTTCTTGTATTTATTAAGAATCTCAGGTTGATCTTTAAGCTCCATTGTATCATAAAGCTCGACATATTTACTGATTTTCATCTCATTAACTGCCTTGCCGACTCCAAGCAGTTCATCAACCGACACGTCAAAGAATAATGCTATCGACGGAAGCGTAGTGATATCGGGATAGCTTTCACCTCTCTCCCAATTACTGACACTTTGAGATGTTACTCCTAAAAATTCCGCAAGATTTTCTTGCGTTAGCTCTTTTGCGAGTCTTAATTTTTTGATATTTTCACCTAAATATATGTTCATAAGCTTATCCTCCATTTCTGTTTGTTGACCGGTCTGTAAATATTATAACTCATAAAGGCATATAAAACAATAAATTATTCTTTATATGCTTCTCAAGAGATACTTGGCAATATCAAATTAAAACGGAGCGGATTCAGAGATAAATATATAGTATCACTGAAATTTGAGAAACGGTACCAACAAATTTTACAATTCAAGCTGAAACTCTTTATTTTTAATGCACAATATGTTATAATATACGTTGAAAAAACATATTGGAGGAATACATATGGAACTGAAAAAATTAGATAAACGAGTACTTAAACTTTGGTACGTTCATGCGACTATTGCTTCGTTGGCACTGGTAGGTGTCATTGTAAGTACTGCTGTAATCCTGACCGCCTCCGGGGCATCAGGCAATGTATCGCTTGCAGTATTATTGGGTGTAGGAATACCTGTGGTTTTACTTTTGGGACTCACTTTAATTATGCCTGCTCTGCGCTACAGAATGTATGCTTGGGGATATGACGACAAGCGTATCATCGTAAAGCAAGGCGTCATTTTCAAAAGCAGAGTTGTGATTCCCGTCTGTCAGATCCAGGATCTTCACAGAACTCAGGGACCTATTATGATGATGTTAAATTTGAGTGGTGTTACCATATCAACTGCAGGTTCTAACTTTAACATTTCCACTCTGACAACAGAAGAAGCTGACCGAATGGTCGACGAGCTTGAGCGTAATCTTGAAAAGAGAATTGAGGAGCTGAAGAATGAAGAGATTTGACAAAGGTTTAATTTATTCCAGCTTATTGTCTGATTTGTTCGGTAGCCTTGTGGTAGTGTTTGTCTTTCTTAAAGACCTATTTCTTGACGAGGAAGCAACTGCAGAGGATATGATCGCGGCGATTCCGTATTTTGCGATCGCGCTTGCTTTAGTATATCTCGGATTCATAGTATACAGAATTCTGTATTACAAAACCTCAGGATATGAACTTACCGAAAAAGAAATCAAATGCAACAGAGGCGTGCTCTTCAGAAAGCGTTCAGTTTTGGACTACAACAGAGTACATGCTATCAATAAGAAACAATCTATATTTCATAGAATATTCGGTATCGCGATTTTGACAGTTGACAGCGGTTCTACAAATACATCACACCAAGCTGAGATTACCATTATTGAGAAAGCAAAAACTGTCGATGCTCTGATCATTGAGTTGAATGCATTAAAAGAAGGCGGTACACGAACCGTAGACGAAACCAAAGAAGAAGTTTTACTCTCCGACAAAGACAGTCTGTACCGCTTTACCTCTAAAAAGAAGATGCTGTACACGCTCATTAATATTGTCTCTGCATCGTTCTTTACAGCAGTATTTAGTATACTTGCCATTACCGTTTTAGGTGTTTGTAAGTTTATGCTTCGGCTTGACTCTCTCGGTACGTGGGGACAGTACTTCTTAATTGCCACTTTGATCACCGTGGTTACGATGCTGATAGTTTCTATCTTCTCATTTATCGGATGTATGCTGCATTCATTCATAGGATACCACAACTTTACTATCAGTAAACGAGGTAACGATATTCAGATTTCTTTCGGACTTCTTGAACGGCATACAAATACATTCAGCTACGACAGAATCAAAGCTGTTAAGATCTCACAGGGTCTCGTTCAGCGGATGCTTGGTTTTGCAGCCATCAAGCTTGAAGTTATCGGCTACACGAACAACACCGGAGACGACAACAATGCCGCTATTGGCGTACTTGTTCCGTTTTGTAAATTTGCCGAAATCGGTGAAATACTTGATAAAGTATTGCCCGATTACACCCCTGACAAGAAGCAGACAAAATCAGCTTCCTACTTCCCGTTCGTTTCGTGGTTCGCACTGATTCTTGGTATTGTAACAGGTGTTGTTCTGTTGGTTACTACGATACCTATGCTAATTTTCAACGTTGCGCCCTCTGTAATTTTAATTGTTGCTATTTCAGTTTCAGGGGTGGGAGCTGTAATATTTGCCGTCAAAGCATTAAGTGCTCTCCTTTGTTATCAAAACAACGGTCTTGCAATAAACAACGGGAAAATCACAACATACAGCGGTGGATTTATTAAAAATATTACCGTGTTTTTGACTCGAAATCTTATTGCGGCAGAAAACGTTACTACACCGCTTCGTGAAAAGGGCGGCATTACAAGCCTTGTTATGCATATTAAGACAAATGCTGCTTCCAACGAAGTAAAAGTTCATATTCAAGGCAATAAGTTATCCGAAGATCTTGAAAAAATGTTGATTTTATAATAACTGTTGTCGAAAGCGAAAATATATTATAATAGCTCAATCTCAACAATGATACCACTGAAATACTTGAAATCCAAGAATTTCAGTGGTATTAAGAATATTAGAACATCATTGACACTCATTTTCATATGAGGTATACTTTTATTAAATGTTATATCAGCACACTTTTGTCTGAATTTGGAGGCTCCTATGAAAGAATATCAGAAATTTGACAGAATAGGCACCGCACCACACAGAAGCTACTACATACCCTTTGCCGAAAATGATACCGTTTCAACAGTTCACGGAATAATCGACCGTACTTCAAGCTCTCGCTTCACCTCACTTGACGGTATGTGGCAGATTCGTCAGCACGACCACGTTGATGATTTTGACGTAAATGAGGATCTTAGTGAATCCATCCCCGTTCCCTCGTGTGTTCAAATGCACGGCTACGACCAAATTCAGTATATAAACCACCGCTATCCCTTCCCTGTTATGCTTCCGCACATTCCTTACGATAATCCTTCGTGGCATTACCGTCGAACGCTTGAGCTACGGAAAAATGCAGGCGAAAGATACTACGTCAACTTTGAAGGTGTGGACAGTGCTTTCTACCTGTACGTTAACGGGAAATTTAAGGGTTACTCACAAATTTCACACGCCACAAGTGAATTTGACATAACCGAACTTGTTTCAGACGGCGAAAATACCATTGACGTACTCATTCTGAAATGGTGTATTTCCTCCTATCTCGAGTGTCAGGACAAATTCCGTTTCTCAGGAATTTTCAGAAGTGTGTACCTGCTTACACGCCCTGAAAAGCATATAACGGACTACAAGATCGAAACATTTATTGACGGAGAGAACGGCATACTGACCTTCCGAAACGAGAGTGAACTTGATATTACAATCTCGCTCGAGGGTCTAACGGCTTCCGTAGCTGCTTACGAGGAATTCAGTATAACCTTGAATAACGTCAAGCTCTGGACTGCGGAAGAGCCCAATCTCTATATCTTGACAATATACGCAAACGGAGAAAAAATTATAGAAAATATCGGTTTCAGAGAGGTTACCATTGATGGTGCAATATTTAAGATCAACGGTGAGGCTGTAAAGCTCAAAGGTGTAAACCGACACGACTTCAACTGCGAGACAGGAGCGACCGTTAGTCTTGCTGACATGGCTTGTGATGTACGTCTGATGAAGGAGTTGAACGTAAACGCCGTCAGAACATC
>JAFQOB010000190.1 GCA_017395725.1 Clostridia bacterium | reverse complement strand
GTAAGTTCAGCCATCTCATTGATCCATTCATTTACATACTTGTTGGTTGTCATTTGGTTTTGCCTCCAATTAAATATAAATTATTTTTATTTTTTTCTTTATTATAAAACAGAGTCTATTTCTCTGTTTGTTTGCGTTTTATTATATCGGACAATATTGCAAATTCAGCTATATCAAGCCTTTCCCCTCTTATATTCGGGTCAAGTCCCGCCTCAACAACGGCTGCTGTTATATATTCCTTGCTTATATCCATCTTTCCCGACAGCGCGTTTACCAAAGTCTTTCTTCTCTGTTCAAATGCCGCCTTTATAACCTTGAAAAACAACTTTTCATCATTCACCTTAACAGGTGGTTCGTCATAAAGAGTTATCTGTATCACTGCCGAATCTACCTTCGGTGCCGGCATAAAGTTACCCGCACTTACGTTAAACAGCTTTTCTACCTTGCCATAATAACTTACAGATGCCGTAACCGCACCGTAATCTCCCTCTTTTGAGTTAGATGATAATCTGTCGGCTACCTCTTTCTGTACCATAAACGTCATTTTCTTGAAAGGTAATCTGCTCTCAAGCAATAACATTAATATGGGCGTCGTTATATAGTATGGTAAATTTGCGCATACATAAACGTTTTTTCCCTTAAATTTCTCTTCATATAAAGCGTCTATGTCAATTTTCATTATATCTGAATTGATAACCTCTACGTTATCAAAATCAGCCAACGTCTCTTCAAGTATCGGTATCAAACCGCTGTCTATCTCAACAGCCACTACTTTGCCTGCAACGGAACATAACTCTCGCGTCAACGTGCCTATTCCGGGACCTATCTCGAGAATACAGTCGTCTTCTCCCGCCCCACATTCGTCGGCAATTCGCATCGGTATCTCTTCATTTATCAGAAAATTCTGCCCGAATTTCTTTTGAAACTTTATTCCATGCTTCTCCATCAAACCTCTTACGGTTCCGATATTTGTAAGTTTCATTAATTCCTTTTCCTCTTGACAAAGTTGTTTTCCTATGCTATAATACCTCGTGGTTTGCCGATGTAGCACAGTGGTAGTGCAGCTGATTCGTAATCAGCAGGTCGTGGGTTCAATCCCCACCATCGGCTCCATTTTTTTATTTATTTTGCTTTTTCTTCGGTATATCAAGTCTTATCATCGCCGTTATAATCGACACCATAACAAATGCTTCCGTAAGTACTCCTGCCGTTGAACCGCATATAATATTATATACTATCCATAACGGTGAGCTTGGTAAAGATATCAGTCTGACAAGACTCGCCTTTTCTATTCCCCAGGCAATCGACGTTAAAACCATACCTAACATAGGCATCAAGCTTAATGCGCCCTCCCAAGTGAATCCAACTGCAACAACACATACCAATGAGAAAAATACTATCCACCAATTGCTTTTTCCCCACTTTTTATCTTTGTTCGCAAAAACAACCGAACGTACTGCTGCTATAAAATTCATCAAAGCACCTGTGTAGGCGTTTAATAAAAGAAAATGTACTGCAAAAAACGTACAACTCACTATCTGTATAACTACAATTCCCTTTTGAGTCTTCATCTGGTATGATATCATTGCAAACACCAACGCAATAAAGCCTATTATCTGTGCTATTCCCGCTTGTAAACTGTCAAATCTAAAAAGATCAAGCAACCATTCCATCATACAACCTCAAAAAAATCCATAATCAATATATATATTACCATATTATTCAAAAGTTGTCAACGAACTTTGTGTGAATTTCTGATATATTTCGGGTTGATTTTTTGAATTTCTATACTATAATATATGTTATGCGGAATCTTTTTTAACCCCAAGGGAGTCAAAAGCTTATGGAATCAAAAACTAACCATCAAAAATTACTTGACGAACAACTACATACAGTCTCCTTATTTTCCCAAAAGCCAACATTATTACTTCACGCTTGTTGCGCTCCGTGTTCAAGTTACGTTCTTGAATATCTCAGCAACCATTTTAATATTACGCTTTATTTCTATAATCCCAACATCGCTCCCTTTGAAGAATATCAGTTCCGCGCAAATGAGCTGATACGCCTTGTCTCTGAAATGAATCTTTCTGACCAAGTTAAAATAATCATTCCCGAATATACTCCCGACGAGTTCACAAAAATCGCTGTCGGTAAAGAAGAACAGCCCGAACGAGGTCTGCGTTGTACCGACTGTTATTTCTTAAGACTTCAAAAATCCTTTGAATATGCAGAAACCAATCATTTTGATTTCTTTTCAACTACCCTTTCCATTAGTCCGCACAAAGATGCAGTTAGGCTCAATAATATTGGTTTAAAGCTTTCGGAAAACAGCTCTGTACGGTGGCTCTACTCCGACTTCAAAAAGAAAAACGGATATAAACGCTCTATTGAGCTTTCGGAAAAATACAATCTCTATAGGCAAAACTATTGCGGATGTATCTATTCAAAAAAGTAAAAAAACAACCCCGATTAAATCGAGGTTGTTTTTTATTAGTCTAAGTTAAACTTATTTCTTTTTCTTAGAAACAATAATACCAACTACTACACCGGCAATTACTACTACTGCTACGATCGCAATAATGATAATTGTCATATTGGAGCCGCCTTCGTCAGCGCCGTCATCTACAACGGGAGCTGCTGTTGCGGGAGCCTTTGACTCTTCCTCTTCTGTAGCTGCGGGAGTTGTTGCTTCAGGGGTTGACTCTGCGGGTGTT
>JAFQOB010000189.1 GCA_017395725.1 Clostridia bacterium | reverse complement strand
TTGACGGCGAAATAACCAACGATTCTCAGCCCTTAACAGATGAAGAGGTCGCCCTTGAAAAGAAAAAGTTCGCAGAAGCAGACGAAAAAGAAAGAAATGCTAAAAAGCCTTCTATGTCTTTTGCTACTTCCTTTATGCTCTCTCTGAAAAACCTCTTCACAAAAAAAGGCAGAACAATTCTTACCTCTTTTGCAGGCTCTATCGGTATTATCGGTATCGCTCTTATCCTCGCTATCTCTCAGGGTACTACAGCGTATATCAACGGCGTCCAGGAAAGCACTCTTTCTGCCTATCCTTTGACACTTGAAGCTACTACTGTCGAAATGGCTTCCCTTATAAACGCATTTATGAATATAGCCTCGGAAGATAATTCCCACGAAAATGATGCTGTCTATAAAAAGAACGCTCTTTATGATATGATAAAGGCTATGGGCAGCATAGAAGAATCTAAAAATGACCTTAAGGCTTTTAAGACCTTTTTAGAAAAAGAAATAAAGAACGAAAAGTCCCCCCTATACGAAGCAGTAAACGGCGTACAGTACACGTATGACCTTGATATGCAGATATACACAGAGTCGGTAGACGGTGTTATTCTTCGCTCTGACCTCGAAAAAATCATCACCGACCTTATGCTCAAATATATCGGTATCGATATGTCTGCAATGTCATCTTTCACAACTATGGGCGGTATGGCTCCCACCTCTTCAATGACTTCTATGGGAACAAAGCTCTGGCAAGAGCTTCTTTCAGGCAATGACGGCGCTCCCATAAACGACCTCTTGCTTGAACAGTATGACGTTATATACGGTTCTTGGCCCAACAGCTATGATGAAGTTGTGCTTATCGTTGACGAAAACAACGAGCTTGATGACGTTACGCTCTACGCCCTCGGTCTCGTTTCCTCAAAAGATATGGATAACCTCGCTAACGCTTCCCTTAACGGCGCAGAGCTTGAAGACAAAAAAACTCTAAAATGGTCATACGAGGAAATTTGCAATACAGAATATAAATCTATTCTCAATGCAGACTGCTACCACTATGATGAAAAAACAGGTCTTTACACTGACCTGCGTGAAACAGAAGCCGGTCTCCGTTATCTCTATGACAACGCAATGACTATCAAGGTTTCGGGTATCATTCGCCCCGCCGAAGATGCAGAAACAACTATGTTAACGGGCGGTATCGGTTATACAAAAGCTCTTACCCAACACATTATCGAAAAAGCTAAAGACAGTAAAGTAATTCAAGCTCAGCTTGATTCACCCAATACCGATATTATTACAGGTCTTCCCTTTAATTCAACCACCGGTACTCTTACTGATGCAGAAAAAGAAACTGCCTTCCGCGATTATATTGCTGAGCTTGACACCAACGGAAAAGCTGCTGCATTTATCGCTATAAACTCCATACCTTCCGAGGAATTTGTTAACCAAAACCTTAACCAAACCCTCGGTAATATGACAAGAAGTGATATGGAAAAAGCTATGGCTGAAGGCTTGGCGGCACAAATGAACGTTACCGCTGATGAAATCTACGATTACCTCGGCTCTATGTCCGATGACGAAATCAAAGAATTCTTCTCAAAAATGATTATCGAACAAATTAAAGCGGAATACGCTAAAGGCGTTACTGCTCAAATGGCAAATACGCCCCCCGAACAGCTTTCTGCCGGTCTTGATATGGCTTTGACAACCTACACAACAGAACAGTGTGCAACCTATTATGATGAAATAATGGTGTTCTCAGAATCAACCTACGAGGATAACCTCGTTTCTATGGGATATCTCGACCTCGAATCACCGGCAACAATCAATATCTACGCTTCGTCTTTCGAAAACAAAGATATTATAGTAGAAGCTATTGATGACTATAACGACGACGTTGACGAGCTTAAAAGAATCAAATATACAGACTACCTCGGTATTATGATGTCTTCTATAACCACAATAATCAACGCTATAACCTACGTTCTTATCGCTTTCGTTGCAATTTCCCTTATCGTTTCATCTATAATGATTGGCGTAATTACGCTTATCTCGGTTCAGGAAAGAACAAAAGAAATCGGTATTTTACGTGCAATTGGTGCGTCAAAGAAAGACGTTTCGGGTATGTTCAATGCAGAAACGCTTATC
>JAFQOB010000188.1 GCA_017395725.1 Clostridia bacterium | reverse complement strand
TCGGACATACTCCACGAAAATTACCTGCATTTCTGCAGCAACCTCTCGCTTCAACGCACATCAAGCCTTATGATTATATCATAATCTCCCCATAATTGCAATAGTTTTACATATTTTTCTCTATCATATTTGTAGAACTTTTTCCTATTTTTAACCATTTTTATTGACATTATGCACAAATATAGCCAATTAAAAGAAGATTCTGCACAAAAGAACGGCCAAAATAACGCAAAAAGACGCCACAATAAAGGCAACAGGGACCGTTCCACGTGTTTTTTTGACCCCTACAGCCCCAAAATAGACCGAAATTATGTACAAAAGGGTATCTGATGACCCTGCAATAACCGAAGCACACCGCGAAGCAAAGCTGTCTGCACCGTATTTTTCAAAAATATCGGCAATCAAAGCGGTAGATGCTCCACCGGATAACGGTCTGACAAGTATAAGAGGGATTATTTCCGACGGTATACCAACTTTATTCCCCATAGGTGCAAGAAACTTTGCCAAAGCATCGGCAGCCCCACTTGCATTAAACATTGCAATAGCAGATATAAGAGCCACCAAAGTGGGCAACAGCCCCACCGCCGTTTTCATTCCCTCCTTCGCCCCAAGTGTAAACTCGGTAAACAAATCTTTCTTTGAAAAAAACATTCCCAATCCCGTTAACGCTAAAACCAACGGGACTATTAACTTTGATACTGCATACATTCGTGTTCTCTCCGAAAATTTCCTTCCTATTTTATTATATATATTATATTATGTCCTTCGCAAACAAAATATCTTGACTAAAATAACACCTAAAGCCGCCGTAACAAACGAACATATCCATATAGGCACGACTACCTCTACGGCGTTAGCACTCCCCGCAGTTTGCCTGAGAGCGATAAGTGTCGTCGGAAACAAATCCAAGGACGCCGTTCCCAAAACCGTAAACATAACCATATCGTTTGAAGCTACAGTTTTATTATCGTTATTTTGCTGTAACCTTTCCATAGCCTTAATAGCCAACGGCGTTGCGGCGTTCCCTATTCCAAATATATTTGCACTTATACTTACCGCAATTTCTCCCAGACCGTTATTTTTGCGGTAGGCATCGGGAAATAGAAACTTCAGCAACGGTGCCATAATCTTCGAAAACCTTTCAATTAACCCCGAAGCAGAAGCCACCCGCATAATACCGTTCCACAGACACATTGTTCCGATTAACGATATTGTTAAAGAGACGGCACTGGAAGCCCCATCGAATATCGCCTCGCTCATTTGACCGACGTTTCCGGTAACAAGACCGAATATAAACGATAATACGCAAATGAGACCGCATATTTTGCCTATCATAACAAAAAACTCCTAAAATTATTTATTGGAAAATATTGACAAATTATAATATTTATGGTAGAATATCATAGAAATTAGCAGAATTATTATTAAAAAAAGGGGAATTTAATCATGAAATCTACAGGTATAGTAAGAAAAATTGACTCTCTCGGCAGATTTGTAATACCGATTGAGCTCCGTAACGTTTTGGAAATTTCTACAAGTGATTCTATCGAAATTTTTACTGACGAGGACAAGATTATTTTGAAGAAGTATCAACCCGCTTGTCTGTTCTGCGGTAATGCAGATGATATCACATATTTCAAAGGAAAGCTTATATGTAAGAACTGCCTCGAGGAACTGAAGAACGAATAATACACTCCTTTATATTTTTATGTGCATTATCAACAGTTTAACACTCTAATTTATTACGTGTTTTTCTAAAAAAAATTTTTCTTCTACATATTGTGTCGTCGGTGTAAACCGACGACTTTTTTCGTTATAAATACTTGTCTGTCAATTCCAAAAAAACCACATAAAATCAGCCTTTTTCCCACTTTCTCCCGCCCCTTTATACTTTTCGCCGACCGCCCACAACACACAATATATAGTGATTGCTTAAACTATTGACATCTATATATTGTGTGTGTTATAATATACAAACCAAATAGGGAAAGATTAGGATTACCAAAAGTTAAGGGAAAGACGAAGATACAAAGGAGAATTAAATGAACATTATAAAAAGAAGCGGAGCCCAAGTGGTTTACGAGGGCGATAAGATAAGAAAGGCTATAGCAAAAGCAAACCAGACAGTTCCCGAAAACGAAAGACTGTCTACACCGTATATTGACGCTATTGAGCTACACGTAAGAGGCGAGGGCGAAAAGCTCGGCCGTGCACTTGGCGTTGAAGAGATACAGGATATGGTCGAAAGTGAAATAATGAAGCACGGCGCATACAACGTTGCAAGAAACTATATTAAGTACAGATATATCCGTTCACTTGCAAGAAAGGCAAACACCACAGACGAGAGAATCCTTTCTCTTATTGACT
The DNA here is from genome assembly GCA_017395725.1 of Clostridia bacterium. Next base: position 2,724 of record JAFQOB010000188.1, on the reverse strand, counting down.
GCAAGAACGAAGAGGTTAAGCAGGAAAATGCCAACAAGAACCCCACAGTAAACAGCGTACAGAGAGACTATATGGCAGGCGAAGTAAGCCGAGACATTACCGACAGAATACTTTTGCCTCAGGATATCGTACAGGCTCATAAGGAAGGTATTATCCACTTCCATGACTCCGACTACTACGCACAGAGAATGCATAACTGCGACCTTGTAAACCTTGAAGATATGCTCCAGAACGGCACAGTTATAAGCGGTACTAAGATTGAGAAGCCCCACAGCTTTTCAACCGCTTGTAATATTGCGACACAGATTATAGCACAGGTTGCAAGTAACCAGTACGGCGGTCAGAGCATCAGCCTTACACACCTTGCGCCTTTCGTTAAGATATCAAGAAACAAGATTCGCAAGAGCGTACTCGAAGAAAACGCACTTATTGGAATTACACCAACCGAAGAACAGATTAATACCATCGTCGAAAGACGTCTTATGGAAGAAATAAGCCGCGGAGTTCAAACTATACAGTATCAGGTAGTAACACTGATGACAACGAACGGACAAGCGCCCTTCGTTACCGTCTTTATGTATTTGAACGAGGCAAAAGACGAGGAAGAAAAGAAGGACTTGGCTCTTATTATAGAGCAAGTGCTGCTGCAGAGATACCAGGGGGTTAAGAACGAAGACGGCGTTTGGGTAACCCCCGCTTTCCCCAAGCTTATCTACGTACTTGAAGAGGATAACATTAAGGAAGGCACACCTTATTTCTATCTTACCAAGCTTGCCGCAAAGTGTACCGCAAAGAGAATGGTACCCGACTATATTTCCGAAAAGATTATGCTTCAGAATAAGGTTGACAAAAACGGTAACGGTAACTGCTATACATGTATGGGTTGCCGCAGCTTCCTTACACCTTACTTGGACGAAAACGGTAAACCCAAATATTACGGAAGATTTAATCAAGGCGTTGTTACTGTAAACCTTGTTGATATCGGTCTTTCCGCAAAGGGCAATATGAACGAGTTCTGGAAAATATTTGACGAAAGAATGGAGCTCTGTCATAAGGCTTTGCAGTGCAGACACGAAAGACTTACAGGTACAACATCTGATGCCGCACCTATTCTTTGGCAGCACGGAGCATTGCTCAGACTTAAGAAGGGCGAGAAGATAGATAAGTATCTGCACGGCGGATACAGTACCCTCTCTCTCGGATATGCAGGACTTTGGGAATGCGTTATGGCTCTTAACGGCAAGAAGCTTACCGAGCCCGAGGGCGAAGCATTGGGGCTTGAGATTATGAAGAAGCTCAATGAATATACTGCAAAATGGAAGGCTGCCGAAAATATTGACTATTCGCTTTACGGCACTCCCCTTGAAAGTACGACCTATAAGTTTGCTAAATGCTTGCAGAACCGCTTCGGTATTGTAAAGGGAGTTACCGATAAGAGCTATATTACAAACAGCTACCATATCCACGTAACAGAGGATATTGATGCGTTTACAAAATTGAAGATAGAATCAAAATTCCAGCTTCTCTCCCCCGGCGGTGCTATTTCCTACGTTGAGGTTCCCAATATGCAGGATAATCTTGAGGCGGTTATATCGGTTATGCAGTTTATTTACGATAATATTATGTATGCCGAGCTGAACACCAAGAGCGACTACTGTCAGGAATGCGGATATGACGGCGAGATTCTTATCGAAAATGACGAGAATAATAAGCTTATCTGGAAATGCCCCAAGTGCGGTAATACCGACCAGAATAAGATGAACGTTGCAAGAAGAACCTGCGGTTATATCGGTACACAGTATTGGAATCAAGGCAGAACACAAGAGATAAAAGAAAGAGTGTTGCACCTCTGATATGTTTTACGGCGAAATAAAAAAGACAGACGTTGCGAACGGTACGGGAGTTAGAGTCAGCCTGTTTGTATCAGGCTGTACCCACCACTGCAAAGGGTGCTTTAATCCGGATACGTGGAACTTCTGCTATGGTAAGGAATATACCGCAGAGACCGAAGCTGAGATAATCGAAGCTCTGAAACCAAGCTATATCGAGGGCTTATCTTTGCTCGGTGGCGAGCCTTTTGAACCGGAAAATCAAAAAGTTCTTGTCAACCTGCTAAAAAGGATAAGACAAGAACTGCCCGAAAAAAATATTTGGTGTTATTCGGGATATACGTTTGAAGAGCTTACAGGAAAAAAAGAATCAAGAGCATTTACAGATACGACACTCGAAATGCTGTCTTTGATAGACACACTGGTAGACGGCGAATTTGTTGAAGAACTAAAAGATATTTCACTGAAATTTCGTGGCTCGTCAAATCAACGTATTATCAACGTTAAAGAATCATTAAAATCAAATAGTGTAGTAGAAACAAAGGGGACTTTTTGAAAAAAGTCCCCTTTTGGTGTGTATTCTCCCTCTCCGTCGCTTTCGCGACACCTCTCCCGGAGGGAGAGGCTTCTTTGGCTCTCCCTCCGGGAGAGCTGGATTTTGCGAAGCAAAAGACTGAGAGGGATTGAATCTTTACCTTTTAACAATTTAATGATATAATATTTTCAAACAATCTTGTCAGCAGATTAAAAATCACCACACTATATGAATGAAAGGAGGAGAGAAAATGCAAGAAGCAAACGAAACGCGTGATAAGCTTATCAATGAATTTGTAGAAAACTATATGGAAAAACTGTTTTACTTCTGTCTGAAAAAAACAGGAAACTATATAGAAGC
>JAFQOB010000187.1 GCA_017395725.1 Clostridia bacterium | reverse complement strand
GTACTCATACACCCTGTTAATAAGATAGTACTTGCTAATATTATTGTTGCTGTTAGTCTTTTCACATTTTCCTCCAAATATTATTACTTTCTATATAATAACATTTTTCGTCATTTTAAGCCATTTTTTTAGTAAAAATTATAATATATTATATATTTTTTATTTATATTACTTTTTCAATTTAGCTAAAGCTTCTGCAAATGGATTATTAAATCTTTCAGCACTCTTATTTTGATTTTTTAAATATTTATTTATATCTTTTTTAGATGCTTTATTTTTATCTTCTGCTTTTCTTTTGTTATATGCTGATAACTTTTCTCTATGTCCACAAGAGCATATAAATGTTTTTGCATCACCTTCACCACGAAGTTCTAATTTTTTATGACAAACTGGACATCTTGAGTTTGTTATTTGAGATACTGTTTTTCTAGTATTACATTCTCTATCTTCGCAAACTAGCATTTTACCTCTTTTTCCTTTAACCTCAAGCATATACTTTCCACACTCTGGACATTTATTTCTAGTTAAATTATCATGTTTAAATTTACTATCACTATTTTTTATTTCTTTAACTATATCTTTTGAATAATCTTTCATTTCTTTTATACATTCAGCTTCTATATCATAGGCGTTTTTTGCCGCCGCAACAGCTTTTTCACTTATCATTATAATAAACCTCTTTTCGAAAAAACAGTATTTCTAATACTATGATAAACCATTTCTCTCGAAAAATCAATCTACATAATTAACAAAAAAGAAAATAATATTTTTCTCTTTTTTACAAAAACGCAAAAAATAGAAAAATATAGTTTCTCTCTATTGACTAAAACGAAAATGAACTGTATAATGTAAATTGGATTTAAATATGTATATATAAACGAAAGGAGTCATAGCTAATATGGCAAATAAAAGACAGATAAAACCGCCGTTTTTTGAAATCGGACCGAAGTCGTATCTTTACGGAGACGACATACTTGATTTAGCTTTGGCGGCAGACAAGGCATCTGAAAAATACGGAGTAAATATAATATTCACGACACCTGTTGTTGATATCCGTAGAGTTAAGGAAGCTACAAAGAATATTTTTGTTTTTGCACCCCATATGGACCCTATACCTGTGGGCAGAGGCTTGGCTGACATACTTCCCGAATCCTTAGTAGCTGCGGGAGCCGAAGGGGTAATGCTTAACCACTGTGAAAAGCCTCTTGAGTTCGACGTTCTTGCAAAGACTATCGAAAGAGCAAATGAAGTAGGGCTTACCACTATCGTGTGTGCAGACTCTCTTGCGGATGCGACCAAAATCGCATCACTTAACCCCGATATCATAGTTGCAGAGCCTTCTGAACTTATTGGCACGGGCGTAAGTGTTGGAAAAGAATACGTTGAGGCGGCAACCCGTTCTGTAAAAGACGTTAACGAGGATATACTCGTTCTTACTGCGGCGGGAATCGCAAACGGACAAGACGTATACAATACTATTATTGCCGGGGCTGATGCTACAGGCTCTTCTTCCGGTGTCGCAAAGGCTGCTGACAGGGCTGCTATGGTTGACGAAATGATAGCCGCTGTACGTAAAGCTTGGGACGAAAGAAACAAATAATTAACACATTGTCAAAATATATTTTATATATACTTAATGGAGGAAAATATTATGGAATTTAAAGTTTTTCAAAAGGAATTGGAGTTACAGTCGAGAGGTTGGATACCTACTTTCCACGACGTATCAAAGGAAATTATTGAAATAGTTCAGGCTTCCGGTATCAAGAACGGTACCGTTTGTATTGCATCACACCACACAACTTGTTCCGTTATGATTCAGGAATGTTCTCACGACCTTGATTCATTTGACCTTGAGTATCTTCAGCACGACCTTCTTGACATTATGCGCAAGATGATTCCCGATTACACAAATGAAGGCGACTACCGTCATCCCGGACCTATTCACGCGCAGTTCGGCAGATACGTTGACGAGCCCGGAAACTATACTTCAATGAACACAGACGGACACCTTCGTTCCGTATTCTTTGGCAGAAGTGAAACTATGACCATTAAAGACGGCGTTCTTGACGGCGGCGAATTCGCTCACATTTACTTTATTGACTGGGACCACGTTCGCGCACGTCGCAGACAGCTTAACGTAACTGTTATGGGTACAACAGAAGACGTTGGAGACCGTAAGTGGAATAACGGTGAAGTTATAAACACTCTCCGCAAATTTACTCCCGAAGAAAAGGCATACGACGTACACTATGACCTTCAGCAGAAGAGATAATCTTATAGGGTAAACGATTATGATTGTTGATTCTATTAAAAATGCATACCTCTATAAAGGGTTAAATGAAAGAATTGATAAAGTTCTTGAAATTGCTTCTACACTTAAAGCCGACACATTTGAAAAGGGCAGAAAGGTAATTGACGGTGATAATTTGTTTATCAATTACGTCAGCTACGAAACACGCTCAAAAGAAGAGTCGGTTAGTGAGGCGCATAGATTGTATGCAGACGTAATGTATATGGTAGAGGGAAGCGAAACTATATACGTTAAGTCTACTGCTAAGCTGCAAAAGATTACTAAAGAATATAATCCCGAAATTGAAGCTCTTCTTGCCGAAATTGACAATGACGTAACGGCAGTGAGACTTGATGAAGGAATGTTCTGTATTCTTTTTCCCGATGATTCTCATGCTCCCGGTTGTATTGCAGATAATGCTATGACCGTGAAAAAGATTATCGGAAAGGTTTTACTTGACTGAATATTATAAACAAAGAGGAAAAGACTATGGCTTATTATCTTGCTGTTGACCTTGGCACTACAGGCTGCCGAAGCATAATATTTGATGAAAAATTGAATATAAAGAGCTCTTCCTATGAAGAATACGGACTTATTACGCCTAAAGATATGTGGGTAGAGCAACAGGCAGAGCTTTGGTGGGAGTTGACTCTCAAAACAGCTGAAAAAGCCATAGCCGATTCCGACGTTTGTTCGAGAGAAATAGAGGGAATATCTATAAGCTCTCAGGGAATAACCATTGTTCCGGTTGATGAAAATATTACCCCCTTATGTAATGCTATAAGTTGGCTTGATATGAGATGCACGGAAGAAACAAAACAAATAAAAGAAGATTTTGGTGATGAGTGGATCTTTAAACATACCGGAAAAATGAATACTCCCGCATATACATTGCCCAAATTACTTTGGATTAAGAAAAATATGCCTGATATATGGGAAAAGGCATACAAGTTTCTTATGCCTATGGATTATCTTATTGCCAAATTTACGGGCGAGTGTGTAACAGACTATTCAATGGCATCGGGAACGTTGTTCTATGACGGTGAAAAATGCTGTTGGAGTAAGACTATACTTGAAAAATACGGTATACCTGCTGAAAAGCTTCCTATTATTAAAGAAAGCGGATCAGTGGCAGGTAAGGTTAAAGCTGATATTATTGATAAATTGGCTTTATCCGAAAACTGTATCATTGCTATAGGCGCACAAGACCAAAAATGTGCGGCTTACGGCGCCGGACTTGACGGAGAAACCGTAACTATTAGTCTCGGTACTGCGGCAGCTATTACAAAGTTATGGGGGGAATATGCTCCCGAAAAATGCAATAATATCGGTTGGTGCGGATATACTGAAATAAATAAATGGGTAACAGAAGGGGTTATCGGCACGGCGGGAACGGCTCTTCGTTGGGTAAGAGATTTAATGTTCAAAAATGAAGATTATAAGATCGTTGACCAAGAGGCTTTAGATGCTATTGAAAAGGGAAACGGTGTAATGTTTTTCCCATACCTAAGCGGTTCTGACGGTCCCGAATATTATAAGGATTCTTGCGGTGTATTTTACGGAATGAGTCTTGCTACCGAGCGTGGCGATATTGCGGCGGCTGTTATGGAAGGAATTGCTTTCAGAATCAGAATATTGCTTGAGGCAATGAATGCCTATGCCGATTCAAAGAGAATAATTCTTTTTGGGGGCGGTGCTAAAGGAAAGCTTTGGCCGCAGATAATAGCGGATATTACAGGAATCGATATACTTATTACTTCGACTGCAGAGGCGGCAAGTGCAGGTGCGGCAATTCTTGCAGCAAAGGGCTGTGGAAAGAATATCGGTTCACTTGAATGTACAAATGTTTTTAAGCCTTCCAACAAAAAGACATATTACGAAGAAAAATATAAAAAGTATAAATTGATGGAAAAAAGAATGTGGCAGGAGGGGTAGAATGCTCTGCATTAAGAACGCAAGAATTATAAGAGAACACGATATACTTGAAAACGGCGTTATTGTAATAGACGGCGAAAAAATCGTTTTTGTCGGAACTGCAGATAAGGCAAACATTCCTCATAATGCGGAAATAATTGATGCCAAGGGGCTTTACGTCGGTCCGGGGTTTGTTGATATTCACGTTCACGGCGGCGATAAATATATGTTTCACTCTGAGCCATCTAAGGCTGCGGAACACTTTCTTTCACACGGTGAAACAACAGTTCTTGCTACATTATACTATGACCTTGAAAAAGAAAAGTTTTTAGAGGCTATAGACGGAGTAAAATCTGCTATGGCGAAAAAAGGAAATATAGGCGGAATATATATGGAAGGTCCATATATGAATCCAAAATACGGCGCCAGTCCCGAAAAAAACAAATGGAAAGGCGAAATTAAATTTGAAGATTACAGAGCGTTGGTCGATAGGGCGGGAGACGACGTAAAGGTGTGGGCTATAGCACCCGAACGAGAGGGAATCGAACCTTTTATGGCTTATGCAAAAGAGGTTAAAGATGACGTTATATTTGCTGTTGGTCACAGCGAAGCTTTGCCTTCTGAAATTGACGCTTTGAAAAAATACGGAATAAAAATACAGACACACTGTATGAATGCTACGGGCCGAATAAATGAAGGCGGCGGTGTAAGGGGAACAGGTCCCGATGAAGCTTGTTTGCTTGACGACGATATGTATGCTGAGGTTATTTGCGATTCACTTGCCATACACGTAAAGCCCGAAATCATTAAGCTTATTGTAAAAATTAAAGGGATTGACAAAGTAATTTTAATATCTGACAGCTTTGTAAGTAATGAACCCAATCCCGAAGAATATAAAAAAGTAAAAGACCTGAGCTTTGATGCAAACGGAAACCTAAGCGGAAGTAAGCTGACCCTTGATGCGGCTGCTCGTAACTTTATAAAGCATACGGGAATGAGTATAACAGACGCATTTCTTACCGCTTCTGCCAATCCCGCAAAAGCTGTCGGAATTTTTGACGAGGTAGGCTCGGTGTCTGTAGGGAAATATGCAAATCTT
>JAFQOB010000015.1 GCA_017395725.1 Clostridia bacterium | reverse complement strand
ATGACAGGTCCGTTGTAATGCAATTATTATTTTTATCGACTAACACCGCCCTTACATTACACTCTCCCTCAAAAATTCCTTTTCCGTTGGTTATTTCTTTTAACTTCATTTGAGAATCTGCCTGGCATATTACTACTCTGTCAAGCTCTATTCCCTCGGTGTTTGTTACCTCTCCGCTTCCGTTTACGGAAAAGTTTGAATATCCGCATTTTGCAAGTCTCTCTGTCGTAACCTCTTTATATGAATTTTCGTATTTATATGCAGTCGAAAAAACATCATCTGTAAACACCGTGTCAGAGTTTGAAATCGCCGTAATATTGGCTCTGCACACAAAGTCTATTTCTATCAGGCGGTTTTCGCCGTAACTGTCATTTGCTAACCCCACCTCTATCGCGCCAAGCTCAAGCTTTCCAAAACATCTGCTGTCGTCTTGCGGTAATTTTACGTCAAAGGTATGTTCTATGGCTATATTCTTTTCTATCCCCTCATATTCGCCACCGTCACCCTCTTCGGCACATCTTACTAAACATTTTACCCTTGCGTTGCCCTTTACCGTTACTTTACCGTCACTGTATTTACAGTCTGTCATAAACAAATCAGCATCACTGTAAATCATTTCTTGTATGGGCTTTTTACCTTTATATTCAATATCTTCGCTAACTCTTATATCCGATTCCGTGAACTGCATATAGTTTACACAATCAATCCTATCCGTCTTTCTCTCAAGCGTAAACTCGTCTTCAACTCCGCTTCCGCCAACAAGTCTTGGGGATACGCACAGCTTATTGAATATTGAAATATCAGTAACAACTTTTCCTTTTAAAAGCAGTTTTCTTGGGCTTACTGCTCTAACCGACCGATTGTCTACCCTTGTTACAGCTTCGATAACACTGTCGTCATATATCCCTTCATCTGCTAAGTAATTGGTATACGGGTAAGCCTGTGTTACAAATTTAATCTGCCCTGTGTCGCCTATATACACAACGTTAAACACCACGTCTCCGCTATATTCGGCTTTTCCCTCCTGAATAAAGCCGTCATTTTCTTCAACCTTTGCGTTTACTAAAAGTATCTTTCGTATGTCGGGCAGGTAGTCCGGCAATATATATTCTTCGCTGACGTCATACTCTACAGTTGCCTTCACTCCCTCGCTCCACACGCAAAACTCATCTTTAAAAGACGGTATAATCATATTTTCATTATTCATAAATTAACCTCTCTCATACTGCTTTTTTGCTAAATAATATGTAAGTTCCTTTTGTTTTATTCCTAAAACATCGTAAATCCCGGACGGGATAACAATTCGTTTATCTTTTCTAATGCTCCCTTTTCTATTCGGCTGACGTACGAACGTGATATTCCAAGCTTGTTTGCTATCTCTCTTTGTGTTATTGCCCTTTCTTTCCCTATACCGTATCGCATTACTATAATATCTTTTTCTCTGTCACTAAGCTCATTGTTTATTATCTTCAAAGCCTTTGCACTCTTCATCTTTATATCAAGGTCGTCGGCTATGGTATCTTCACTTGCAATTATATCTATATACGTCAACGGGTTTCCGTCTTTGTCAATATCTATAGTCTCATTTATAGATACCTCATTTGATGACTTCTTCTGTGCTCTGAAATACATCAATATCTCATTCTGTAAGCATTTTCCCGCATAAGTCGCAAACTTCGTTCCGTTTTCTATATCATACGAGTCAATAGCCTTTATAAGCCCTATCGTTCCGACGGATATCAAATCCTCTTGATTCTTGTTTGAAGTATAATATTTCTTAACAATGTGCGCGACGAGTCTTAAATTATGTTCAATAAGCTTTTCTCTCGCTAACGCATCTCCCTGTCTTGCCTTCTTGAAATAGTCAGCCTCCTCTTCGGGCGGTAAAGGCGGCGGAAAATTTTGTCCTCCCGATACCCTCAAAAAAAGATATATAAAATTTAACATTGATTGAAAAAGCATAAAAACACCCCTGTACATTATTACGTACAAGGGTGTTCTTTTATTACTGTATTGCTATTATCTTTTCTTTTATTTTTTCCGGAGTAAACCCAAAATCATCAAACAAGTCGTTTATATTTCCTGAAAAACTCTTTTCCGGGTCTATAGCGTGTATACACACTCTCTTTCCCCGTTCGCCAAAATATGCGCCTATCTTTTCTCCTACGCCGCCTTTTTCTATTCCCTCTTCCACTACAAGTATTTTTTCAATACTCTCGCACTCGGTTAATAGTTCTTCAAAAGGCTGGGGCATTATCTTGTGCATTTTTATTATCTTAACACTATACTCGGAATCAAGCATCTTTGCCGCCTTATATACGTTACCTGTTATTCTTCCGTAAGTTATAACAGCTGTCTTCTTTTCTCCCTTTCCTACTTCGGCAACGGATATTGAATCGTATTTTCTTACAAACCTATTGTCATACAAAACTTCCGTCCCCTTGGGATACCTTACAGCCGACGGTCTGTTACTGCCTACAGCCAGGGTTACTGCCTCTTTTAAATCGGTATAGTTCTCGGGAGTGTACACCTCAAAATTAGGTATACCAAGCATAAATGCGCTGTCATATATTCCTTGGTGGGTCATTCCGTCTCCGGCTACAAGCCCTGCTCTGTCTATACCTATAACCACCGGAAGCTTTTGTATCGCCACATCGTGTATCAGTTGGTCATAGCATCTTTGCAAAAAGCTTGAATATACGGCAAATACCGGAATCTTTCCCATCACCGCCAGTCCCGCACTAAACGTCAACGCGTGTTCTTCAGCTATTCCTACGTCAAAAAATCTATCTTTATGTTTTTCTGCAAATTTGGTAAGTCCCGTCCCTTGCGTCATAGCGGCGGTTATTGCAACTATATTCTTATTTTCTTCTGCAAGTTCGGTCAACGTATCACCAAAAGCTGCAGAAAAATCATACTTAGCTTCGGGAGTCTTACCGCTTTCTTTCTCAAAGCTGCCAACTGAGTGAAATACGTCTGCTCTTTCTTCGGCAAACTTATATCCCTTGCCCTTCTTTGTTACAACGTGGACCAAGCATGGTCTTTTCTTGCGTTTTGCCTGTTCAAAAACAAGCTCTAACAACTCTTGGTCGTGTCCGTCAATTGGTCCAAAATATTTAAGTCCCAAGCACTCAAAATAATTCTTGGTCATAAATACTTTTTTTACTATATTCTTTATTGCTCTGCCTATAGACAAAAGCACTGTGCCAAAGCCCTTGGTCTTTAAACAAAAAGCATAAACCTTGTTCTTGAATTTTATATAACTGCGTGAGTTACTGAACTCGGACAAATAACTCGACATTGCGCCAACGTTCTTCGAAATCGACATCTCGTTATCATTCAATACAATAATAACGTTCGATGCGTCGCCAGAACAGTTGTTCAACGCCTCGTATATCATACCGTTTGTAAAAGAACCGTCTCCCACAACGGCAATGGAATACGCATTGTTACCCGACAGCTTATTTGCACCGGCAACTCCCAAAGCGGCTGAAACAGACGTTCCGCTATGACCTGCGCCAAACACGTCATATTCACTCTCAAATCTGTTCGTAAAGCCTGACAGTCCTCCGTGCTTTCTTAAAGTATCAAATCTGTCCTTTCTTCCGGTCAACAGCTTATGTACGTAACACTGATGTCCAACGTCAAATATTATACTGTCACGAGGCAAATCAAATACTCTGTGCAATGCAAGGGTCAATTCAACAACCCCTAAGTTAGAGGCTACGTGTCCTCCGTTTACGGAAAGAGTGTCGATTATCTTTTCTCTTATCTCTTCTGCAACAACGGCAGTCTCTGCAATACTCAGTTTCTTCAGCTCTTTCGGGCTGTCTATCTTATCCAGATATGCCATACAACACTCTCCCTTTCTCGGTTTATTTTCTATCTATTATTTTACACGTATTACACTTTTTTGTCAATTGTTATTTATTTTTGCGTCACTTTGTGTTATAATAACTTATCTTTCATAATACAAAGGAGGTACACTCTATGAATATTGCAGTTGTTGATATCGGCTCAAACACCGTGAAAATGAAAATCTACTCCGTCAACAACGGAATTTTAAACGAAATCTTCTCGGAAGTCAACAATGCAAAGCTTATTTCCTATATCTCCTCCGGAGTTCTTTCTGATAAAGGTATTTTTCTCCTTTGTAATATAATCAACAGTTTTAAAAGCAAAGCAAAAGAAAATAATGCTGATATCTTCTCCTGTTTTGCAACGGCTTCGCTAAGACGTACAAATAATATAAACGAAATAAAAAACACCGTCCTTGATTTTTGCGGCGAAAAAATCGATTTGGTCTCCGGTAATGACGAGGCTTTCTACAGCTTTTCGGGAGTAAAAAACACTATGCCTAATTTTCCCGATAATGCTATTCTAATCGATATGGGCGGCGGTAGCACGGAGGTTGTTCATTGTCTTTTGGGGCAGAAAAAAGAATCTGAAAGTATGAACTTCGGTTCTCTTTCTCTCTACCTTGATTATCCGCAAAATAATTTTGATGCTATGAAAAATTTTGCTGTACAGTCTTTTGAAAAAACAAAGCTATTTCCGTTAAACGTTACAGATGCCGTACTTGTTGGCGGAACAGCACTTGCCTTGAACAAGATATATACACACTTCTATACAGATTCTCCCGAGTATTCAATGACATACAATAATCTAAAAAATATGTATGAAAAATTGAGGAGTTATGATGAAAACGTTATAAATCTGCTTACCGAGCTTGTTCCACACCGTGTCACAACGGTTATCCCCGGTCTTGCGGCATATCTTGGTCTTTTTGAAATAGCTAGTGTCAAGAATATAACCGTCAGCACTTGCGGTATACGCGAGGGCTACGTCTATGAAAAAATACTAAAATCCTTGGAGTCTTGATTATGAAAGAACGAGACAAGTTTGAAAACAGTAATACCTTTGAAGGCATCGTCTCATTCAGAGCCGTCTTGTCTTCTATACTTGATAATAAAAGTGACAGAAAAATACTGAAAGTATACTATGACGCTGAAAAAGCAAAAAGAAAACCTAAAGAGTTTTCTTTTCTTAAAGCTAAATCATACGAATTGGGATATACACTTGAACTTGTTGAAAAACAAGTTATTGACAATCTGACCTTAGGAAACAGTCACGGCGGATTGGCTTTTGTATGCTCTGATAGAAATTTTTCCACGCTTGACACAAACAACATTGAAGAAAACGGTTTTTACGTTATGCTTGACGGAATCGAAGACCCGTATAATTTTGGGTACTCTTTGAGAAGTCTTTATGCTTCGGGGGTTTCCGGTATCATTCTACCCGAGAGAAACTGGCTAACTGCCGCCGGTGTCGTTTGCCGTGCTTCTGCAGGTGCCTCCGAACAGCTCAACATATTTATCACTCCCGACAATTCCTTTGTAACTACATTTAAAAATAAAGGCTACAAAATCGTCTGTGCCGACCTTGATAACAGTATATCTATGTATGATGCTGACCTAAAAAAGCCACTCTTGCTTATTGTGGGCGGTGAAAAAAGAGGTATTTCAAGCTCTATTCTTCAACACGCTGACTGTATCGTGCGAATCGAATACGGCAAAGACTTTCCCGCCTCCCTTTCCGCCGCCTCGGCATCTACCGTTCTCGGATTTGAAGTCTATAGACAAAATAGATAATCATAACCACCGGCTAAGCCGGTGGTTTGCTCAGGCGTATAACGCCATATTACCGGCGGAGCTGAAAGCCCACCGAAAAATCCGACACTTGCAAACCTGCCCCACTGCCACAAATGTGGCGAATGT
>JAFQOB010000186.1 GCA_017395725.1 Clostridia bacterium | reverse complement strand
CAAAAGGTGTGTATCGGTGAGAGAAACAGAAGTCCCGTCTGAAAAATCAATCTTGTATAGTTCGTCAGTCTGCTTTTCAATGCGAATATCTTTCGCCTTTGAATGTACTAACTTTTTCTGTACCTCGTCATAGGAATATGTGTCAATCTCCTTAACACCCTTATCAAAAAGGCTGCCTATTTTCTCTATAACACCGTCTTTCAAAATAAGTTCGGTATCATAGGCAAGACAGCCCGGTGTGCCGAGTATAAGCCCGTTTGGATTTTTGAGCTTCTTTCGGTCAACCATTATCATATTATTTGAAAGAGCATTAAGCCCATAGTACAGAGCTTCGTTTCCTGTCTGAAAAAGCTCCTGCGTGGTAAACGGAACAAAAATTGCCGTTGATGATGTTGTCATACCTCTTTGAATTTCAATCTGATTTATACCAATGGGAACAGAGGACATTAAGCCCTGTTCCTGCTGAAAATCAAGAGGTTTTAATGCACAGTTATATTTCTGTGCAATACCCTGTGCTGCAAATACTGCATTAGCAAGAGCCCTTTTGTTTTTTGCAGTATTCATAACAAGTACAGTAATTAAAAACATTCTTTCATTACGGCCCTGTAACTGCTCCAAAAGGTTTTTAGCGTCAACACCGAATGTAGCAAGGTCTGACGGAATAATATCCATATCGTAACCGCTGCGTACAGCTTTTTTCTGTTCCTCAATCTTCATTTTGTCGAGGTCGGTAATCTTACGCTTTACCATTTTGATAGCTTCCGACTGGTCTATACTCTTGATGTGAAGATTTACCGCAATCGGTGTATCGAGGTCAAGAAAATCCTTTAACATACTGTCGGTAAGCTCCGGCGCAATTATCTGAACAAAAGAAACCTGCCCTAAATTGCTGCCGCACTTAAACGTTCTGCTGTCTCTGAAATCAAAGGAAGTCGGCGCAATAAAGTCTTTTGTAGAAAGTCCCGTCTTATGCACCAAATCCCAATTAAAGCGGAATTTCTCATTTGTGCCCTCATTGAAAGAGCCGTGAAGAAGCTCCAAACGTTCCAGCCCGGAAAGAGGTTTTGCGGAAACTCCGAGCGCTTTGAAATTTCCCAAAATATCCGCTTCAATACGTTCCAACTTTTGCTTTGCAGCCTTAATGTCGTCTGCTTCAATACCAAAGGTAATAAACTTGCGCTTGATAAGTCCGTTATTGCCTTTTGCAATCTGTTCTTTCAACATCTGCATATACTCTGTACGGATAGCGTCAAATTCGTCCTCCTGTTTAGGTATCTCAATCATTTTCTGATATTCTTCCATATCTACATTCTGATTGAGGAAAGAAAGCTGAACGGAAATTGAATGGTCGAAATAATTAAGAAAATCGCAGTAATTTTCAAAAATTTCGTTTTTGTCCTCGTTCCTTGCAAGCTGATAATTTATGTCAAAGAATTGCAATGTCTTTGTGAAAAACTTATCCGTAACACGACAAACACCGTCCGGGTACATTGCCTTATAGCAAATTGTCTGTTGCGCGCTCATAGCAATTTTGCCTTGCATTTTTGCTTTTTTCACAGCTTCCGCAATCTGCTTTTTCTGGCTTCGGGAAAGTGGTTTATCTGCCGGAATTTTTCGTTTTTGCTTTTTTGATTTTGTCTTTGCGTCCTGCAATCTTTTCTACCTCCTTATCTAAAATACTTTGTTTCATCATAGCCGAATATATATTTTCCGTTCGGTACGGTCTGACTTTCGGCCTTATAAATCGTGCGTTTATATACTGCTTCAATACCTTTTCAAGCGGCTGCCCGTTTTTCTCATACATAGCAAAGAGGAAGAACGGAAGCGCTGCTACAATTAAGAGCATACACGCGCCGCTGGTGCCGAGAACATTTCTTGTGAGAAAGTAAACTCCGACACCGGCTACTGCCGCAAGTGAAAAGCATATAAGCTGCCGTTTCGTAAGGTTAAACGCAACCTTTGATTTTACCGTAGTTAAGTCTTTGGGTACGGGTACATAAGGCATTGTTAAAAATCCTCCTTTCCTTAATGAGCATTGAATATTGATTTTGATATGCTTCCTGTCTTAAAGAGAGTAAAGCAAAGTACAACGGTATATGCCGCAATAGAAAATATGGTTGAATGAATATCACTTGTTGCCGTAAAGCTATTGACAAGTGCCGCATATATTCCAACGCATACCATAATAAAGAAGCCCTGAAATGCGAGAGCAACAAGCCCCCTCAAATAGTTGCTTCCGACTTGGCCCCATTCACGATTTGCCATTGTCGCAAACGGGATAGCTCCGACAGAGCTATATAAATAAATTTCAATCATTCTGCCGAATATAACGACGGTGATACATACAGACAGAATTTTCATACACAGGCTGACGAGGGCAGTTTCCAGCATAAGTAAGAACAGTTCGCCCGTTCCCATTGCTTCAAGTGTTGGCCGTAAGTTCGTAAGAGCAGAGGAAATGTTAATATTGGTATTTCCCGCAATAACTCCGGCGCTGTTTGAAACAATATGCTGTCCGACATCAAATACCGCCATAATAAGGTTAAATGTGTTGCTGACAATAAGTACAGCAACACACGCCTTGAAAAAGTATTTGAAGAACATAAACGTGTCAACGTCGTGCATATTGTTTTTGTCTATAATCATACTGATTAGCTCATAGCATAAGACAAAGGTTATAATAAGCCCCGCAATCGGGACAATAACAGAGTTTGAAAGGTTTTCGATAATTGAAAAGACGCTGCTGTTCCATTGCTGCGGCGTCTTGCCAACCTCTGTTGCTATCGTCCCGACTTTTTGGTTTACGTCATTGAACATAGTCGATAAACTACCCTCGATAAGAGAGATTAGAAAATCATTTATCGCCTGCGTAATTTTATCAAAAATGCTATCCAACTATTAAAACAGTCCTGACAGCAAGGGTACAAGGGTTGTACCAATAACTACGACGCCGCCGCCCGCCATAAGCTGCTTGATACCCTGTGATTTTGCACCGGGGTTATCGTTTCCGTAACCCTCCATAAGATTTATGCCGCCCCATACACACAGACCGGCTCCGAGTGCAATTACAAGTGTCTGCAATACTGTGATTGCCTGTTGAAAAAATGCCATAAATAAATCCTCCTTTTAATTCTCAACCGATTCTTGTTTTTCTTCGGGCATATCTACCTTGTAGAGCTCAAAGGCTTCATCAGGTTTGATTTTTGCCCTCCGCTGTTTGCGTTTCATATATTTTTCAATATCAAACGCATTTTCCTTTTTGGCGTCGGAGGTATATTTATAGTTCGGGTGCTTTGTTATATCGTACTTATCTGAAAGAAAAGGCCGAACACCGCGAAGCTGTAAAATACATTTTCCGCCGTCCATTACCGCCAATTCGTCTTGACTCATCAACTCCTTTCCGAGCTTTTGATAATTCAAGCCGTAAGAGTTCTGATT
>JAFQOB010000185.1 GCA_017395725.1 Clostridia bacterium | reverse complement strand
ACACACAAAAAACAACCCAAAACAGAAATCTGTTTTGGGCTGTATGTTTGCTGTTTTTTATCCCGGAACAATCAGTCCGTATCCTCCGTTTTTCCTCTTGTATACAACATTCACGTCATCTGTATCCATATTAGTAAAAACAAAGAACTCGTGTCTTAGAAGATTCATTTGCAATATCGCTTCCTCCACCGACATAGGCTTAAACGAAAAGGTCTTTGTCCTTATCTCAAACTCGCCCTCTTCCTCTACATCGTAATCCTCTCCTAAAAAAGCTTCTATATCATAACTGCTTCCCTTGAACTTCTTCTCTAATCTTGTCTTATTCTTGCGTATCTGTCTTTCAATGGTATCAACCGCCTTATCAAGCGCATTGCGGAATGTGGTATCCGATTCCTCACTTCTGAAAAGTGTTCCGTTTGCAGTAATCATCAGTTCAAGACATTCAAGATTCTTCTTTCTTGAAATTGTGATCACTGCCTCTGCTTCATCTTTGAAAAACTTATCAAATTTTAAAAGCTTCGTCTCGAACAATTCTTTCAAATCACGAGGCACATCCATTTGTCTTCCTACTGTTGTAATCTTCATTTCCATACCACCTTTTTTGTATATTAACTCCGCTTCCTTGCGGATAGTTTGCAAAATAGTTGTTATGTTACAATTCAAACGTTTTTTCTTTTCACCTATATTATACCACACCTCTAACAAAAAATATATAGTTTTTGTGAAAAAAATAAAATTTTCACAAAAAAGGAAGCGTTTATTTTTAAACACTTCCTTTTTTACGCATATTTCACTTCAAAATCAGTCTTTGGGAGTCAAATAACCTTTCTTTGCAAGAAGCTCTGCAATAAGTACAGCTCCGCCTGCCGCGCCTCTCAACGTATTGTGAGAAAGACCGATAAACTTATAGTCGTAAAGGTGGTCTTCGCGAAGTCTGCCCGCTGTAATTCCCATTCCCTTTTCGATATCTCTGTCAATACCTGTCTGAGGACGGTTATCTTCTTCAAAATATGTAATAAACTGCTTGGGTGCAGAAGGCAATTCAAGCTCCTGAGGAGCGCCCTTATATTCTTTCCAAGCCTTCAAAATCTCTTCCTTGGTAGGCTTATTCTTAAACGATACAAATACTGCCGCCAAGTGTCCGTCTGTTACGGGAACTCTTATACACTGTGTCGTAATATGGGGAGCTTCTGCCTTAACTATTTCGCCGTTTTCAACCTTACCCCAAATACGAAGAGGCTCCTGTTCGCTCTTCTCTTCTTCGCCGCCGATATAGGGTATAACGTTATCTATCATCTCGGGCCATTCTTTGAACGTCTTTCCTGCTCCGGATATCGCCTGATATGTAGTTACAACTACGTCTGTAGGTTCGTACTTAAGCAATGCAGAAAGCATAGGAACGTAGCTCTGAATCGAACAGTTTGGTTTAACTGCAATAAAGCCCTTCTTTGTACCAAATCTCTTCTTCTGTGCTTCAATAACCTCAAGGTGAGCGTCGTTGATTTCCGGCACTACCATAGGAACGTCGGGAGTCCAACGGTGTGCAGAGTTGTTTGATACAACAGGAATCTCTGCCTTCGCATAAGCCTCTTCCAATGCTCTTATCTCGTCCTTCTTCATATCAACCGCACAGAAAACAAAATCTACCTTTTCTGTACTTGCCTTTATATCAGATGCATCTGTAACAACAATCTTCTTTACTGCCTCGGGCATCGGAGTCTTGAGCTTCCATCTGTCTCCTACTGCTTCTTCATAAGTCTTTCCTGCAGAACGTGCACTTGCCGCAATCGCAACAACTTCAAAATAGGGGTGGTTATCAAGGAGTGTCAAAAAACGCTGACCTACCATACCAGTTCCGCCTACAACGCCTACTCTTAATTTTCTTTCCATAATATCTTCTCCATTTCTAAAATGTATTTTATTTTCTAACTAAGTCTATACAAAAATATTAAAACCCCGAAGCAATTTCTCTGCTTCGGGGTGAGGATACTATATTTATCCGCACGGTTCCACCCAAATGTTTCACTCGTGTTCTTTCTGTATAAACAACTGACTCACAGGTGGTACTCTGTATCTTTTCCGTTCGGTTCTCTCAGCATACAAACCGTTCTCTGTTACGGCAATTAATACAAAACGTGTCCCGTAAATTTACATTATAATACCATACAAAATTAAGTCTGTCAAGAAAAAATCCGTATTTTTTTAAGTATTATCATATTTTTTATTTTTCAAGAACAAAACTCTCAGGCAAAAGCTCACCTAATTTGTACACTTTTGTCTCATTTTCGCTCTTTGCAAGTACTATCCTAAATTCTTCATCTGCAAATTCGGCTAAAGTCTGTCTGCACATACCGCAAGGGTAACAATAATCGTCTCCGCCGGTTATTACTATCGCCTTAAATTCTCTGTTTCCGTCAGCTATAGCGCTTGCCACCGCAGTACGCTCGGCGCATATAGTTACGGGATATGAAGAATTCTCAATATTACACCCCTTATATACCCTACCGTCTGAGCATAACAATGCCGCACCGACTTTAAAATTCGAATATGGTGCATACGCGTTTTTCTGTGCCTCAAAAGCTTCCTTTATGGGATATTTCATCTTATTTCTCCAATATAAATTATCTTGTCTAAGTCATTGTTCTTCAAAGCATTTACTGCGTGACCTGCAAGTCTTATAACGCTCTTTTGTATATACGGTTCATCAAATATCTTATCGGCAGTATCTATAATAATTCTTCTCTGCTCGTTCTCGGGTAATTTCTTCAACAGCTTGGATATCTTCAAAGCATCTTCCTTTATAACTTCGACACCCTCATTTCCCGCCATTGCGGAAAATATTCGGTTCATAAGTACTACAGAATAAATATTGCTCTCCATATCATTATATGCAACATCATTTCTTTCGCAATAACCGTAGCATAAATTTTGCACAGTTTCTTCGCCGAATTTATTTACAAATCCATTCTCAAATATGATATTCTCAAGATGTCTTTTTAAATTCAAAATACCCCTGTATCCGCCGCAACCGTTTACCGAACTATACGAAAAAAAGCGGCTCGTTCCGTGTGCAAAATACTTGCTGTCATATCTCTTTAAATTTTTAAGAATCTCACTGTCAAGCATCTTGTTATAACGGGTATGCGGATAATTAATTCTGCTGTTCTTCGCCTTTACCAATAGACTTATACTTTCAAACACGCACTGTTTTATAACACTTTGTCCCTTTTTATAAACAGTCTTTACGTCATTTTCCGCTATATACTCCAACGCATCCTCGTGGGATTCAAAAGTAAACAGCGCCATATCAAGACAATACAAAAGCGACACAAATATATCATTTGCAGTCTCTTTCATAACAGACGTGCTTTCATACCCTGTATATTCCGTAATTATTTCCGACAATATCTCGCCTATCTGCCTTTTTATTTCAGCAAACTTTTTCTCGGTCAAAAATGACTGTCTTTTTCCCTCACTCGAAAGTGTGCGAAAATAATCGGAAAAGTTTATATATTCATAATTAAGGGAATTACCGTAAAATGTTTTAAGTTCTTTCATCCGTATAGCTTTCCGTTTCGTAAACATCTCCGACCGAAGCACTGTTCTGCCCCAGTTCCATTTCAACGTACTTTACCAAAAGGTCAATATCTCTTTCTCTCATTATTTCAACTGAGCCCATTGCCTTGTTTTCATAATAATCCCTGAGAAGTCTCACAAGGTCATTGTCGGATATTCTGTCACAAACAGCCGTCTTAACCTGAAAGAATATATAAATCAGCTCCTCAAGCAACGCGGCATAATTCTCCCGGTCAACAAATATTGAACGTGAAAACTCCTCTGCAATCACCGGCAATATTCCCGCGCCTATCTCCACTCTGTCGCTTTCTCTTAAAGCTCCTTTAACCGCATCTGTAAGTCTGTTTACTTGCTTAACGGTCAACACTACTCCGTATTCATTGGTTCTGCCGTTAAGCTCAGCTAACGCCTCTTTTAATGCATTTGTATCTGACAACTGTATTTGATTTATATTTATGAGAGAGTTACTTCTTTGGTTCTTTTTAAAATACATCTTATTTCTTCTTTTTCTTTGCAATAATCAATATAACTGCCACCGCAACAACTGCCACAGCTACACAACATATAACAATTACAAGTCCCGTATTACTCTTTCCGGGCATTATATCTGCATTATCTACAGTTTCGGGGGTTTTTGTCTCTTCTAATATTTCTGTTATACTTTCTACACTTTCCGTAATCTTAGAAGTCTCTGCTTCGGTTACGGGCTGTGTTGCCGGAGGTGTCGTTCCCGGCTCATACCAATGTACTGACTGTGTTACTTCATAGGGGGTATTCATCGCATTATCAACACATTCTCTTATAAAAGGCAATACCCTCGTTCTCATTCTGCTTGGCATTGTCTTTAAATTATCAAGAGAAAAGCCTAATGACTTCATCCACAGAGCCGCAACAATATATCTTCCGTAATCAAGAGTCAAATGAAGTCCGTCTCTTGTCAGCTTATCCCCTAAGTAGCTCGTTCTTGCATTTTGTATCGCTGTACCTGAGGGTATAATAAAGTCTATCTTTTCGTTTGGCTCTATATATGTTTTTACGCATCTTACGATGCTCTTATACATATATTCCTCGTCCTTCTTATAGTGTGTCGCAAACGCAGAGCCCGTATATCCCGTCTCATAAGCCCAGGTCATGTGCCAACCGAGTTTGGCATTTGGGCACTTCTCCTTTACGTAATCTATCATATACGTCAAATCACTTTTATATTTGCTTTCCTGACCGCTGTGAACACTGGAATTCTGGAGTGTAACGATATCCCAATCTTCATCTGTCAATGCTGTTTCAAGCGACACGTTTTGCGTCGTAGGACATACGCTCATTAAAGAAAAACTTGTATTCTTATAGTATTTGTATGCGGCCTTATTATTTCGGGCATTTTCTGCGTGTTGTTCAATGGTACATCCGCCAATATACATATTACCAACTATTATATTTTTTACACCGCAGTCCTTTGCAATCATGGGTATATATTCTGTTGCATCTTCGCTAAAGCTGTTTCCAATTGCAAGTATCTTCAAAGTATCCTTTTTGGCAACGCTCGTTACGTCGGTAAGCGCGTTTACAGGAATACAGCACAACACCATTACAACAGCCATAAAACATACAATCGTTCTTAAATATTTGCTCAAGCATAATCCCCCCAAATACCTTTACTTCTTTATTTCATTATACCCTCCGTGCTTCTTTTTGTCAATGAATCAATCGCAAAAATCACGCTTTAAAACTACTATAACATTTTAGTTATAGTAGGATACATTATTTAATTGTTGACAACTCACCGGCTACATTATAAAATGTACTTGTGAAATTATTAAAATCTATTTCCGACGAGGTTAATTCTATGAATAATTCGGTTATTATACCTGCGGCACTCCAGCTTTGTATCGACGATTTAGGTTGGCACAACGGAACTGATGCCAGACATATCGGACAGCCGTCTCGCACCGGTATGCCAAGAAAACATCTTCCCGAAGACTATACTGTAATTAACGAAATTGGTAAAGCAATAGATATGGTAATCCTCTGCCCTATCTGTTTGGCGGAATGGGACAAAAGTAATATTCTTCGCGACGAAATCGGTACGACTTTTGAACCGCACACTTGGAACAGAGCCGAAACAATCGACCTTGAGCTTTCAAAAAGAATGTTTGAAATAATGGAGAACAGCGACTACATAGAATATT
>JAFQOB010000184.1 GCA_017395725.1 Clostridia bacterium | reverse complement strand
TGCCTTTGTCTGCTTAATTCAATATCTTTAGAGCATCGAATATGCTTTTTACGGGGATTATTTCTATATTTGTGTTTTTAATATTTTTGTTAACAGTATTCCTATATGGAATCATAATTTTTGAAAAACCAATTCGTGCTGCCTCGTTTATCCTTTGTTCAATAGCCGGTATTGCACGACATTCGCCGGAAAGCCCTATTTCGCCGATTGCTATAAAATCGTCGGGAAGAGGAATATCTTTTATGCTCGATATGAGCGATAAAGCGGCACCAAGATCGGCTGCGGGTTCCACTAATCTAATACCGCCAACAACGTTCATATAAACGTCGTTTATTGAAAATTTTAGTCCAAGTCTCTTTTCAAGAACAGCAAGAAGAAGATAAATTCTGTTGTAATCAAATCCGTTTACAGTTCTCTTTGGAGCAGGGAAAACAGATTTTGTAGCCAACGCTTGAATCTCCGCAATAAGAGGTCGGGTTCCTTCCATAACGCATACTGCACAATTTCCCGATACGTTTTGCGGACGTCCTGCCATCAATGCTTCGGAAGGATTCTGAACCTCAGACAGTCCCTCTCCTGTCATTTCAAAAACGCCTATTTCATCTGTAGAACCAAAACGGTTTTTTACAGCTCTTATTATTCTGTAGACTTGTCTTCTTTCGCCTTCAAAATAAAGAACGGTATCAACAATGTGTTCAAGAACCTTTGGACCTGCAATGCCGCCTTCCTTGTTAACGTGACCAACAAGAAATACGGATAGTCCTTCGTTTTTTGCTACAGAAATAAAGCGCATTGCACATTCTCTTACCTGTGTTATGCTCCCCGGTGCAGACGGAAATCTTCCGTCATATACCGTTTGTACCGAGTCGACAATAAGTATTTCGGGAGTAATTCTTTTTGTTTCTTCAATAATTTTATCAATATCGGTTTCGGTTAATATATATAAATTATCGGAGCAGACACCCAATCTTTGTGCTCTTAATTTAAGCTGCCCCCTTGATTCTTCTCCTGATACGTATAGCGCCTTTTTATTTTGTCCAAGTGCCGAGGAAATTTGCAAAAGAAGGGTGGACTTTCCTATTCCGGGTTCGCCTGACAGCAATACAACAGCCCCCTGAACAAGACCGCCGCCAAGCACTCTGTCAAGCTCGTTCATACCCGTTTCGCTTCTGAAATAGTTGGGTAATTCAAGTTCTGATACTTTTTCCGCCTTGTTGTTATAATCATTTGGAATAAGCTTTGAAGACGTTTTTACTTCGGGGACTATTTTTTGTTCTTCCATTGTGTCCCACGATTTACAAAGGGCGCATTGACCAATCCATTGCGAAGATTTGTAACCGCATTCTTTGCATATATATACGCTTTTCTTTGCCATTTTTATTCATCCTTTTTGTTTCTATCATTATCATTTTTATTGTATCATATATTCTCAAAAAATTCAATAACCGACGAATAAATAACTAAAGCTATCTCTTTTCTGTAGGTTTCGTTCTTTAGTTTTTCGCATTCATTTTTGTTTGATAAAAATCCACATTCAACAAACACTGCAGGATTTTTGATGTTATGTAGAAGATATATGTTTGAACCTGCAACCTTTGTTTCTCGTGTGTTTTCATTTTGTTGAAATTTTTGAGTGTTTGATTGGATAAGGTTTGCTAAGTTCTCGCTTTGTTTGTTGTTGCCTGAAAAGAATACTTGAAGCCCCGAATATTTTTCCTGAGAAAATTTATTCATATGAATACTGATGAAAACGGCATTTTCGTTTTCCTTAGCTATATTCAAACGGTTCATAAGGTCTTGCATCTTTTTGTTTCTTGTTGAATCGGTATATAACATTGTATCATCAGTTCGTGTATAGATAACGGAATATCCTTCGCTTTCAAGAAGTTTACCGAGATTCAATGCAACAGATAAGTTTAAGTCTTTTTCTTTTGTGCCGTCCGAAGAAATAGCGCCTCCGTCTTCTCCGCCGTGCCCGGCATCTATAATAATCGTGTGAGGAATAGTATTTGCCGTCTTGGGCGATGGTTTTGTGTTGAAATAATTAAATATACCGCATAATAAAAGCGCGGTTAGTGAAAGCACAATTGAAAATATACATATTTTTATGATTATCAGTCCACTTTTGTCCATTTCATTCTTTTGCATAAATAATCACCTGTCTTTAACATATTTTTTAATAAAATATATGCTCAAAACAGGTGATATAATACAATGTTTTTGTTATTTGTTGGGTTTAAAAAGTCTCTGATTATTAAACCCTCTGTAATATCCTACGGTTGTAACCAAAATAGCGGGTAACGTTATCAAAAGAAATACATAAGGGGGAACGCCGTTTACAGTAGGAGAAATATAAAGTATAAGACCGGTGTACATTCCTTGGATAATTCTGGCTATACTATTAGCAGAGCCATA
>JAFQOB010000002.1 GCA_017395725.1 Clostridia bacterium | reverse complement strand
TCTTTTTTTTCATTTTCAAAAAAATAACTGCCTACAATATTGTTGTTCAGTATTTTGTTTGCCTCTTTAATCATTTCGGATTCCTTGATGTTGGAAAAATCGTCTTTAATTATAAAATAAGCCTCTTCGACTATACTGTTTACGCCGGGTTTTAAAACAACGGCTTTTTTCTGTGTTCCCATATACAAGATAAAAACCCCCCTTTTTTTGAGATTATTGTTTTAAAAAAAACAAAATAATCAACACGGAGAAAAAATTGTTTGAATAAATTACTTAGCCGAGGTCAATAATTCATAACAGGAAGAGGTGATTAAAAAATATGAAAACAAGAATTACATTTTGTTGTTTAGTTGTATTACTTATGCTGATAATGCCGTTTTTGCCTGTAAGAGACGAGGGGGAAATATACGATAATACCCTGAGACTTCACGTGCTTGCCAACTCCGACAGCACCGAAGACCAGACCTTAAAGCTGCTTGTCAGAGATGCACTGGTTAAAGAGACTTCGGCTTTGGCGCAGGAGTGCGAAAATATTTCCGAGGCAAAGAAAGTATATACGGATAATCTTGATTACTTGCAAAAGGTTGCAGAAGACGTTTTGCGGAATGAGGGGAAAAATGACAAGGTTACTGTAGAGCTAAGCAATGAGTATTATCCTGAAAGACAGTACGGCAACATCAGACTTCCGTCGGGCAAATACAACTCCTTAAAAGTTAATATAGGCGAAAGCGAGGGGCAAAATTGGTGGTGTGTTTTGTTTCCGCCCCTTTGCGTAGAAGCAGCCGAAGCGGAGGAAGAGCTGGTGGCGACGGGGTTTACCCCCAATCAGATAAAGGTGCTTACCGATTCTGAAACGCCCAAGTACGTTATACGGTTTCGTATACTTGAATGGTTTGAGGATTTAGCCGAGCTTTTTGATTAAATTTTATTGCCGATTTCCTTTTTTAATTTCTCAATAATTCTTTTCTCGAGACGGGATATGTAAGATTGAGAAATTCCGAGGAGGTCGGCAACTTCTTTTTGCGTTTTTTCTTTTCCTGATTCGAGACCGAACCTAAGAGTGATAATAAGCCTGTCTCTGTCGTTAAGTTCGGTTATGGCTTTTTTTACGGTTTTTCTGTCCTCGTCCATTTCAAGATCGCTGTATACGGAATCGCCGTCGGAACCTAAAATATCAGAAAGCAACAGCTCGTTTCCGTCCCAGTCAATATTGATAGGCTCGTCTATGGATATTTCAAGCTTGTGATTATTGATTTTTCTTATGTACATAAGTATTTCGTTTTCAATACATCGACTTGCGTACGTGGCGAGCTTAATGTTTTTTTCCGGGTTAAAAGTATTTATGGCCTTAATAAGTCCGATAGTGCCTATTGATATAAGGTCTTCAAGACCGACACCGGTGTTTTCAAACTTTTTTGCTATATATACGACAAGCCTGAGGTTGTGCTCGACAAGCTTGTTTTTTGCAGTTGTATCATTTAATAATAGCTTTTTTAAGCACTCGTTTTCTTCCTCTGTATCAAGGGGCGGTGGGAGTGTTTCCGGGCCGTTTATATAAAAGATTCCGTTCTTTTTTTTGAGTATAAGCTTTTTTACGTGTTCTAACAACAGGGATAGGGTTTTAAACATTTTTTTCACCTTTTTCATAAATATTATTGTGTTATTTCAAGTGGAACAACGGCAGAAAAACCGCCGAAATTATCGTTGTCGGAGGTAATGGCAACGTAAACATCTACAATTTTTTCGTCAACCGAGACTTTATCCGGCAGAAGACCGAATAAGAGATTATTACCGTTTACCGTAGATATTGGAATTATTCTGACTTTTGCAGAATAAAGATTGTTGCCAAGACAGCCGGTATCTTTGTTTTTGAAGAGGGGAATAAGCTCAATCGGAATAAGCTTACGCATATCGTTAAAGGCGGTGATTATAACGGGCTTTCCGCTTAACGGTTCTCTCAGCAGATTTCCCGAATCCACGAGGGCTTCGAGGGTGGTTGAATTTTGGTTAAAGGTAATATGTAACGAACAGCTCTTTTCAGCACTCTTTTTCTTAATAAGCTTTCCCGATACAAGCGAAAATGCACCGCATAATAAAGCGAGTAATACTAAAAGTCCGAAGGGAAGGTCTCCGTATAATACGTCGAAGGTGCCGTTAATCATAAGATTTCTTTTGTTCTGCCAGATGTTAAGAATATTGCAGATTGCGGTTATTCCTCCGCCGAGAGCGAAATTAACTATGTAAAATACAACGGTGTTTTTTAACAGTGTAATTCTTTTCTGCTTACCGTAGGCGGTTACTGTAAGTAAAAACGCCATTGCAAGACTGATAATTCCGCTTATAGCCGAAGACAGATTTAAAGACAAAATTACAAGAGAGTACAAAGCTCCGATAAGGCTTGAAAGTGTAATTCTTTTTGAATTAAGTTTAAGGTGCATTATTTTGGCGGTAATATAAAGTGCAAGAAAATCCATGCTGAAGTTTATTATTATAAGTACGTCGCCGTATATTATTCTTTCAATAGGGCAAATCACCTGCTTTTTGGTTTTTGTAAGTTTTATGGTATCATAAAATATGCAAGGATTTTGTCGGTTTTGGATATGAATAATCAAAAATATTAAAAAGATACATTATTACATTAACAAACAACATAAATCAATGTATAATAAATGGAGTATACATTATAATGTAACTGTGGGATTATGTAAAATGCAGGAGATTTTTTTATGAGATACATAAAGAACGGAAAAATTATAATGCCCGACGGTGAGATAACCGGTAAGGCGCTTGTGTTTTCGAGCAAGATTGTTGATGTTATCGACGAAGAACAGATAGGCAGTTACGGCTTCGGCGAGGTTTACGATGCCGAGGGAGGTATAATTGCGCCAGGACTTATTGACCTGCATATTCACGGATATATGGGCGAGGACTCTTCCGACGGAATAGAGAAGGGGCTAACCGATATTTCAACTGCAATTACCCAAAACGGAGTTACAGCATGGCTTCCCACAACAATGACTGTGCCTATAGAACAGCTTGAAAAGACCTTCGACGTTGTAAGAAAGCTTATGAACTCCAAGAGCTGCGGTGCACAGATTGTGGGTGTAAATGCCGAAGGACCTTTTATTTCCCCGAAATATAAAGGAGCTCAAAAGGAAGAAAATATTAAAAATATTGACGCCGATTTTCTTATAAGAAATTCAGACGTAATAAAATTGACTACCGTTGCACCCGAAACCGAAGGTGCATTGGAAGCTATAGAGAAAGTAAAGAAAAACTCAAATATCGTAGTATCAATAGGTCACACCTCGGCGACATTTGAACAAGCGTTGGCGGGTATTAATGCGGGTATAAGCCACGCGACACACCTTTTTAACGCTATGACTCCTTTGAATCACAGGGAGCCCGGAACCGTTGGTGCTTGTCTTGCAAGTGACGTGACTTGTGAGCTTATTGCAGATACTTTCCACATAAATCCCGGACTTTTCAGTCTTATATATAAGATAAAGAAGGATAAGCTTATACTTATAACCGACTGTACGAGGGCAGGGGGACTTGAGGACGGAGAATACGACCTCGGAGGACAGATGCTTACCAAGAAGGGTATAGAGTGCCGTTTGCCCGACGGAACGATTGCCGGCAGTGTGCTTACGCTTAATAAGTCGATTTATAACTTTAAGAAGCATACGGGACTCAAGGACTATGAGGTTATTTCTCTTGCGACGGCAGGGCCCGCAAAGCTTATCGGAGATGAGACAAGGGGTTCACTCGAGATTGGCAAGAGAGCCGATATTGTTATTTTTGATAACGATTATAACGTCTTAAAGACATTTGTAGACGGTAAAGAAGCATAAAATAATAAACAAATTATATATTAATGTAGGGGTAACAAAAATGAAAAAAGAAATGCAATTCAACAAAATTAAAGTAATCGTATGCGATACATACGAAGAGCTTAGTGCAGAGGCAGCAGAGATAGTAGCTGCAGAAATGAAGAAGAAGCCCGAATTCGTTCTCGGTCTTGCTACAGGTTCATCGCCCGTAGGTTTGTATACAAGACTTGCTGAAAAGAATCAGGCAGGTGAGATTGATTTTGCAAAGGTACGCACGTTCAATCTTGATGAATATTATCCCATTGACCCTGCCAACGACCAGAGCTACCGTTATTTTATGAACAAGAATTTGTTCAACAAGACAAATATTAAGCTTGAGAATACAAGAGTTCCCGACGGTACGGCAGAAGATACAGACAAGTTCTGTGAAAGCTATGAGGCTGACATTAAGGCTGCAGGCGGCGTTGACCTTCAGGTTCTCGGTATAGGTAACAACGGTCATATCGGATTTAACGAGCCTTGCGATAAGTTCTACAACATTACACACGTTGTTGAGCTTACAGATAATACTATCGAAGCAAACTCCAGATTCTTTGAATCTGCAGACCTCGTTCCGAAGAAGGCTATTACAATGGGCGTTGGTACAATTATGAATGCAAAGAAGATTGTACTTGTTGCAAATGGAAAGAATAAGGCTCAGGCGCTTTACGAAGCACTTTGCTGTGACGTAACTCCCAACAATCAGTGTTCTGTTCTTCAGTATCACAACGACGTTACAATGATTCTTGATAAGGATGCAGCTTCTCTTTTGAAGTAAGATATAGAAAATGCTGAGTGCGATTGAATTTTTGCACTCAGCTTTTTTGTTTTCTCCGATAATATATTTGCCGCCGCTTATTTTTAGGAAAGCCCTACTTTCTTGAAAGAAAGTAGGCAAAGAACTTTACCTCTCTGGTTTGTGCGAACATTATTAGACGTTTGTAGGGTACGGTGCCTTCGACGTCCCAAGAAATACAAACAAAATAACACAAACAATATTTCTATATCGTACGTAGGGACAGGCGTCCTCGACTGTCCGAGATAAACTATAGACAAGCAGAAACATTGCTAAACCTCCATCTGAGGAGGGAGGTGGCATTTTGACGTAGCGTAAGCGAAGACAAAATGA
>JAFQOB010000183.1 GCA_017395725.1 Clostridia bacterium | reverse complement strand
TGGTCAAGCATAATAAAATCGGTGAAATCTTTTTTATGGTGGGCAGATGCATTCTGCGTTTCGATTATGGTGCTTGAAACCTCGCGGATTTTGGGTATTTCAAGACGAATAGCCGTATTTGAAAAATCTGCAAAAAAGATAATGTCTTTTACGTCGTATTTGGTGGAAATTTCATTAAACCAAGCCTTAATATCAGGCTTTCTTTGATGAAGCTTTTCAAGGGAAATATACCAATGCTCGTAATCAACAAACGCTATAGCGTGTGGTTTCTTGTGGCTCGATTGACGTTTAAATATATTAAACATCGAAAAAACCTTCGTCCTCCTTTCTTAAATATTATTTACTCTATCATTATACAGCACAGCTTAAAAATAATCAAGTTTTTTCTTTGTTTTTAAAAAAATGATTTACATCATACGTGAAAATATGGTATAATATGCACAGGAAGTCTTACGCGGTAAGACTTCTGGCTTCGCCATATTCGCGCGTTGCGCGACTGTGCTATTGACGACTTCGCAAAAATGTCCGTACAAGTACACATTTTTGCTTCATTGTAGAATATTTATAGATAAAAATTAATCTAGGGAGTAATTAGTATTATGAAAAAAATGCTTGTAATCGACGGAAACAGTATTGTTAACAGAGCCTTTTACGGTATCCGTCCTCTAACCACAAAAGAGGGATTGCATACAAATGCCATATACGGTTTTGTAAATATATTACTTAAAAATTTGCAGACCATATCTCCCGATTATGCAGCTGTTGCTTTCGACTTAAAAGCACCCACTTTCAGACATAAGGAATATGCCGAATACAAGGCGGGACGTCACGCTATGCCCGACGAACTCAAAATGCAGATGCCTTATGCAAAAAAGACTGCTGCCGCTTTAGGCTTTACCGTACTTGAAAAAGAGGGATATGAGGCCGACGATATTTTGGGTACACTTGCCAATATGGGTGAACAAAACTCGGTTGAAGTATACGTGCTGACAGGCGACAGAGATTCATTACAGCTTATTTCCGATACAACCAAAGTATTACTTTCAGGTAACACCGATACCGTTACTTTCGACAGAGAAAAGTTTTTTGAAAAGTATACCATTCAGCCCGAGCAGTTTGTTGATTTAAAGGCTCTTATGGGTGACAGCTCGGACAATATCCCCGGTGTTGCGGGGGTTGGCGAAAAGACGGCTATTAAGCTTATTGCCGCCGAGGGCAGTCTTGAAAAGCTTTACGAGAATATTGAAGCTAAGGATATTTCTGCTTCTCTTAAGCAAAAGCTTATAAATTCTAAAGATATGGCATTTTTGTCGCAGTTCTTGGCGAGAATCGAAAGAAATGCACCCTTGGGACTTGGGTTAGATGATATCGAATACAAGGGCTTTGATTCTGAGTCTTTAACAGAACTTTTTACGGAGCTTGAATTCTTTAATTTTATAAAAAGGCTTGAGCTTACAAAAGAAGAGGCGGCAATTGAATACAAGCTATTGACCGACTTGTCTTCTTTAGATAAAGAAAAAATATATGCGGTTGATATAACCGATACTACCGTTAGCATAGTATCCGAAAATGTGGCTGTTAAAGCTGATATAGGCGATTCCTACGGTTTTCTTGCAGATAAGAATTACAAAAAAGTATTGTTTGATTTGAAGAAGAGCTATGGCGAGTTTGCCGAGATGGGCAAGAAAATTGACGGTATTGTTTTTGACGTAACCCTTGGGGCGTATCTTGCCGATTCCAATATGGGTAACTATGATATTGAGCATCTTACGTCATCATTCTTGAATTCCATTTATGAAGAGGGCAAGACCGACAGAGCACAGACGGTTTATAAATTATATAACGTACTTGAAAAGGCCGTTGAAGATGCGGGTATGACAAAGCTTTTGGTTGATATCGAAATGCCCCTTGCTTATACGCTTTCCAATATGGAAAGACGAGGCTTCAGAATTGAACGCGAGGGACTTGCAAAGTACGGCGAGGTTTTGGCGGGTATTGCTGAAGAGTTGACGGGTAGAATTTACTTTGCCGCAGGGTGTGAATTTAATATAAATTCGCCCAAACAGCTTGGAGAAGTGCTTTTTGAAAAACTGCAGTTTCCTGCGGTCAAAAAAACAAAGACAGGTTATTCCACCAGTGCCGAGGTCCTTGAAAAATTGAGACCTTACGCGCCTATTGTTGACGATATTCTCGAATACAGACAGGTCGTAAAATTAAAGAGTACCTACGTTGACGGACTTCTTGCCGTTGCCGACGAAAAGGGAAAGGTGCATACAACCTTTAAGCAGACGGGAACGGCTACGGGCAGACTTTCTTCCACCGAGCCTAATTTGCAGAATATTCCCGTAAGACAGGATATGGGTAGGGAATTGCGCAGATTCTTTATAACGGAAGATGAGAATTACGTCTTGATAGACGCCGACTATTCGCAGATAGAACTGCGTTTACTTGCGGCAATATCGGGAGATGAAACTATGACTAACGCTTTTATTGAGGGCGTTGATATTCATACTGTTACGGCGTCTCAGGTGTTCAATACGCCTATTGAATTTGTAACGCCCGAACAGAGAAAAAGAGCAAAGGCCGTTAACTTCGGTATCGTTTACGGTATGGGTGACTTTTCTCTTGCTTCGGATATAAAGGTTACGAAAAAACAGGCGGGAGAATATATTCAGAGTTATTTTGCAACGTACCCTAAGGTTGACGAATATTTGAAAAATACCGTTGAAAAAGCTAAGGAAGACGGTTTTGTATCGACTCTTTACGGACGAAGAAGATATATTCCCGATTTGAAGTCGGGTAAAGCGGTATTGCGTAAGTTTGGTGAAAGAGTGGCTATGAACAGTCCCTTGCAGGGAACGGCGGCAGATATTATAAAAATAGCTATGATAAATACCGAAAAGGCGTTAAATGAAAGCGGTATTGATGCGAAGCTTATATTGCAGGTGCACGACGAGCTTATCGTTGAGGCTAACGTTAACTGCGCAGAACAGGCGAAAGAAATTTTGCAGAGAGAAATGGAGAACGCAGTTAAGCTATCCGTTCCGTTGACGGTAGAAATACAAAGCGGAAAGACTTGGTATGAGTGTAAGTAGAAAATAGGGGAGGGGCCTTTTGAAAAAGGTCCCTCCCCATACCCCACCCCGAAAACTTTGAAAAAGGGTTGGGGAAAAGCTAATAACTAAGTTATCCCTCTCAGTCTTTTGCTTCGCAAAATCCA
Organism: Clostridia bacterium; assembly: GCA_017395725.1. Next base: position 157 of record JAFQOB010000183.1, on the reverse strand, counting down.
GCTCTCCCGGAGGGAGAGCCTTAATATGCCTCTCCCCTCGGGAGAGGTGTCGAACAAAGTGAGCCGGAGAGGGAGAAATGTTTAGAATTACAAAGATAGAGAAACTTTTTTGAGAAATCCCTCTCAGTCTTTTGCTTCGCAAAATCCAGCTCTCCCG
>JAFQOB010000182.1 GCA_017395725.1 Clostridia bacterium | reverse complement strand
GGTCAGCCCACTCGTCGAGGACAGCCGCCCCCGTAACGACTTTTCTGGGGGCGATAGCCGCAATAAGAAAATGCTGGTCAAAGGGCATGTTATTTTCGTTATTACCGTATTCCGCAAATTTAGGAATAAACCAATATGGGAATCTGTTATATATTTTTTCTACCGTTTCGCCGATTTTACCTCTTGAAAGAGCGTCTCCGCAACAACCGGAATTATTTGCGACGGCATAGGAGAAACGTGTATCGTTTGCGGCAGTCCAAAGGGAAGTTTTACCAAGCCTTGAATGACCTATTACTGCTATTTTTGATTTATCGACAACGTCAAGAGTCTGAACGTGGTCCATAATTCTGCTGACCGCCCAAGCCCAAAGGGAGATCTTGCCGCAGTTGTACTGTTCGCGCGGGAAAGCACTTGCGATACCGGTTGTAAAATTACCGTCGTCTGAGGTTATATCTTCATAATATGCCATAATGAGACCGTAGCCTCTGTCCAAAATTGATTCAACGGGGGTATACAGCCAGCCGTCGTGAGGTGAGAAAGCGATGTGGATAAAGGTTGGAACGTTTGTTTTGCCTTTAGGAAGATACTGATAGAAAGGGAAAGAAACAACACCGTTTTGTGTATTAATTTTGAGCAGATATTTGGTGTAATCCATTTTTCCGCCCAATCTTTTGTCTGTAAAGTACAGTTCTTCCGTTTCGATAGGAAAGGCGGGGGGAATAGCACCGAACATATTTGTGGCTAAGGTGTCAACTATTTCAAGTCTTCTTTTTTCCCAATCTTCTTTGTTTGTAAGCTTAGTTCCGTCTTTAAATGTAAGAACGTCAGGAATATTTCTGTTTTTCAGTTCTTCTGCAATGTAACCCATTTTAAAAATTTTCTCAACTTTCTTTTAAGGCTAACCCTTCAGCCGAGCGATTCAGCGAGTTTTTTACCGCCGAGAATATGGAAATGGATATGCTTAACCGACTGACAGCCGTCGTCGCCGATATTTGTAATGATACGATAACCGTTTGAAAGACCGCAGTCAGCAGCGATTTTAGGGATAACTTCAAAAATTTTTGCGATAACGTCACTGTTTTCAGCAGTAATTTCGTTAGCCGACTGAATGTGCTTTTTGGGGATAACGATAACGTGAACGGGAGCCTGAGGAGCGATATCGTGGAAAGCCAAGATGTTTTCGTCTTCATAAGCCTTATTTGAGGGGATTTCTCCCTTAACTATTTTACAAAAAATGCAATCCATATAAAAAATCTCTCTTTCATTAGAATAAAAAATATTTGTTCTTAAGTTGATTATAAATCATTAGAAACAAAAAGTCAACCTACTTTCTTTAAGGAAAAAAGTAGGCAAAGAACCTTTTGATATAGGGTTTGTGCCACTAAAAATAATTTGCAGAAACCCGAGAGGCAAGTTCTTTGCCAAGCTTTCTGCGAAAGAAAGCGGGAAGAAAGTAGGCAAAGAACCTTTTGATTCTTTGGTTTGTGCCACTATCTATTGTTTGCACAAACAAAATCACTATATTGTAGGGCGGGGGCTTGCTCCCGCCGCTTTTTTACGTAAAGCAAGTAGGCAAAGAACCTTTTAATAATGGGTTTGTGCGTACCCAAAGCCTCGCCCTACGGGAGAGGTGGATTTGCGAAGCAAAGACGGAGAGGGATTTTAAGGAAGAAAGTAGGCCCGCT
>JAFQOB010000181.1 GCA_017395725.1 Clostridia bacterium | reverse complement strand
CCTCTCCGTCTTTGCTTTCGCAAATCCACCTCTCCCGTAGTGCGAGGCTTTGGGTACGCACAAACCTCTTTATTAAAAGGTTCTTTGCCTACTTTCTTAAAAAGGAAGTAGTTTTTTTAAAATAGTACTCATAATAAATAGAGGTAGAAACCGGTTATTCAAGGTTCTTTGCCTACTTTCTTCCTTAAAGAAAGTAGGTTTTTACAATAAATATAATAAAGAGGATACGGGCGGCAACGCCCATATCCTCTTTTGGTTTGTTTTATTATTCAGCTACTACTGCAGCGGGTGCTACGAAAGACATTCCATTCCAAATAGTTGTAAATGTGGGTGTATAGCCTGTAGCTATATGGTCATCATTGTCAACGTCATTGGGATATTTTGCAGCGTCTGTGTAGCTGCTTACATAACCGGGAGTTCCTACCTTCAATGTGATGCTGTAGGTATTACCTTCAGTAAGTCCGAATCTTGTTGTCAAGTCGAGTTTTGTTATATCGTACTTAGCGAGGTGCATTGCGTCGCTTGTAAGATAAATTGTCTCGTTCTTGTTTATGCCATTACCTGTTACAGTAACGTCCAAAGATACTATCTGCATATTGGATTTGATTGTACCATTGAGTACACCGTCTGCAATATCGGTATCTGTCATTATTACCGAAAGCTTATCAACAAGACCTGTAGAAAGCTCTGTAATTCTCGAAGGAATATACGTTGAAATCAAAAGGTTGTCAAATGAATATTCACGAACCATCCAACAAGAATTGCTTTCTTTCCAGCCTTCAGTTTGACCTGATGTTGCAGCCGTCGATGAACCGGGATTTACAAAAGGTACTGACCAGTTTGCAAATTCGATTGTCTTTACAATACTTGCTCCGGGATTTGCTTCGTTGTACGTTACGTCTACTACCAATCTTGTATGACCGGAATCGGTGTAGTGAATCAAACCGTCGCCGGGTTTAACAGACTTGTATGTATTATACATAACTTCAAGGCCTGCCTTGGAAGCATCATAATTTATTGAGGTAATCTTACCGCTATCGTTCTCATTAAATACGATGCCGTTTGATTCAATAATCTCTCGGGTGTTATTCTGAGTTTCAATACCCTTATAGTTATAGTCGCCTACAGCAAATACGTTACTGTTGCTTCCGGGAACTATGCGGTATGTCGCCGTAAGTCTTGAAGTTGCAGTAGAATTATTCAAAACAAGATTCCAAGCGGAGAATACAGATTTTGAACAGTGTGAACCGGGGATTATCGTATAGTTCATATATGCATCAACTCTAAGTTCAGGCTGCGTAACATAGCTCAAAACTTTTTCTTCTTTAAGATTGTAGTACATCCACGATAACATGCTGGTATTATGACTGTCAGAATTCCATTCAGCCAAAGTTTGAGGTACCTGTGTACCTGTATACTCTGTAAATTCGTCCATTTCGTAGGTCAATTCCATAAGTCTGTTGAAGGACTCAAAGTTCGACGTCTGCATCCAACTCTTACTGCTACTTGTGTAAGGCATACCGTAATAGGTTTTACCTGCTTCAAATATACCCGCCATACCAACACCGATTGCTCCGCCGTCACTTGTCGTTCCACGAATCTCTTCAATCTCATCATTAGTACGGTCACCTGTATTGTTGTACATAGCAAATGAATACTTAGGACTCCACTCTATATTTGCCATAGCTTCCATATAATCAACAACTTTTCTGCGGAGTGCAGCAAGTTCTTCATCGGAAACATACTGGTTCTTAACGTCAAAGTTATTTGCTACGTATATAAGCTTATCATTGAGGTGGTTAATAGTCGCTGTTTCTTCTACTTCTGTATTAGCAACAGCCTGTTTTGCTATTTCATAGGGGTTTCTTACGATAACATCGGAATATGCTATATATTCTGTTTCGTCTACTGTATACTTAACGTAAGCTCTTGCTGTATAGTTTTGAACAAATTCTCTTTGGTTAATGTCCGTAATCATACATTCAAAACGTGTATTACCGTTGTATACGTATGTATTACCTGCAGTTGCTACGTACTTAATGTTACCAAAAGTTCCATCAAGTGTAAGTTTTGCTTCATCTTTAACCAAATATGATTTAAGGGCAAGAATTCCTGCTTCGTTAACAGTTACGTTTTCGGGAAGGTTATACTCACCTACAAAACGAAGTGTCTGCTTGTCGCCTGTTGTCTTAAGTCTTGCTCCAAGAAGCTCTACTGTGGGCGCTTCTACATAATTTGTAAGGTTAGCTGACTGATAAGCTATTCCGCCGTAACGATACCAAACACCCGTCTTTGCATCGTTAAACGTCATTGTAAATGCGGTGTTTCTTTCATCATATTCGACAAACTGAGTCAATGCTGCACTTGTTGCCTTGTTTGTAAAGTCAGCCTTCAAAATTGCACCTGTAGGCTTAGTTACACCGTTAATAAACGTCGCGGGAGTTGTAGGCACAACCGTACCTTCTACGTTAGTTTTACATACAACTTCATCGAGCCATGATGTAGGATAAAGAATGTTATTTCCATCCCAGTTAGTTATAAGCTGGTTCAACAAATAGTCTTTAGTTTCACCCGCAGTATTCGCCCTTCTCT
>JAFQOB010000180.1 GCA_017395725.1 Clostridia bacterium | reverse complement strand
TATTAAGTGGTCATTTCGAGTGGAGCGACTAACATAAGCGGAATCAAGCAATCTCCGTTTGTACAAAATTTTAAAACCATAATATTATCTTGCAATATACTACTATTTATGTTAAAATAATTTTATCAAACGTATATAGGAGTGGTTATATGTACTACAACAAATTTAAAGATATACAAATATCGGCACTCGGCCTCGGCTGTATGAGATTTCCTACCCTTGAAGATAAGACTATTGATATAGAAAAAACTAAGGTGATATTTGACTACGCAATCAAAAACGGATTGAACTATTTTGATACAGCGTGGGGTTACCATAACGGTCAATCGGAATCCGTAGTTGGCGAAATATTATCTAATTACCCAAGAGACAGCTACTATTTAGCTTCAAAATTTCCGGGATATGACCTGGCTCATTTTGGTAAACAGGCTGAAATATTTGAACAGCAGCTCGTTAAATGTAAAACGGATTATTTTGACTTTTATCTTTTCCATTCATTGACCGAAGGTAATATTAATGAATATTTAGACGACGAAAAATACGGCGTTTACTCTTATCTTACCGAACAAAAGAAAAAGGGCAGAATCAAACACTTGGGTCTGTCCTGCCACTGTTCTCTCGATACTCTTAAAAGCTTTTTTGAATCTTACGGTAATGTTATAGATTTTTGTCAGATACAGTTAAACTGGCTTGACTGGGAATACCAAGATGCAAAGGCAAAGGTTGATTACCTTAACTCGATTAACGTTCCTATATGGGTAATGGAGCCTGTACGCGGCGGCAGACTGTTTAACCTCGCTCCCGTCTTTTCCGACGTTCTAAAAACTAACGCTCCCCAAAGAACAACTGCAGAATGGGCATTCAGATACATACAGTCAATTCCGGGGGTATGTGTTACTCTGTCGGGTATGTCAAACCTCGAACAGTTAAAAGAAAACCTCACCATCTTCAGCGAAAGAAAGCCATTAACAAACGAAGAAATTGAATTGCTTTATTCCCTCGGCAGAAAAATGACGGAAAAGAATCCTCTCCCTTGCACCGCTTGTAAATACTGTACTACATACTGCCCCAAAGAGCTTGATATCCCCTATCTTATTGAGCTTTATAACAATTATAAATTTACTACCGGCGGATATATTGCCCCCAAGGAAACCGCCCTACTCGACGAGGACAAAAAACCCTCAGCTTGTATTGGCTGTAAAGCCTGTGAAGGCGTTTGCCCTCAGGGAATTAAAATAAGCGAAATGATGGCAACCTTTACAAGCAGACTAAAATAATCATAACCACCGGCTAAGCCGGTGGTTTGCTCAGGCGTATAACGCCATATTACCGGCGGAGCTGAAAGCCCACCGAAAAATCCGACACTTGCAAACCTGCCCCACTGCCACAAATGTGGCGAATGTCCACCATAAGCCTTCTCCAGCGGAGAAGGTGTCGAGGCGACGTGCAACTTATCAATTCTTACATATATTATCGCCGAGACGGATGAGGAGATTACCTTTTTGCTATTTTGCTCTCCTCATCCACCACCGAATTTCTTTGAAAT
>JAFQOB010000179.1 GCA_017395725.1 Clostridia bacterium | reverse complement strand
TTTTACTGCTGAGGAAAAAATAACATCAGGATATAAAACGCTCCCCGAAACACTTTCCGATGCGAAAAAAATAGCAAAAGAGAGTGAATTTATAGCTGAACATTTGCCACAGGCACTCATAAACATCTATTGTAAATAAATTTTTGAAGGAGGTATAATAATGAGTTTTGAAGAGAAAACATACAGCATTCTTCTTGTATCTGCATCTGAAAAATTCACCTCCTCCTTACAGGATTTATTTCCACAGTATAAATATTTTCCAATCAAAATAGAAACAAGTATCTCTTCAGCCAAAAGAGCTTTGCTTGACAGAAATTATGACTTTATTATTATCAACTCCCCTCTTACAGATGAAGACGGAGTTCGTTTTGCAATCGATATTTGCAGCAGGGGCAATTGCGTAGTCCTCATTTTCGTCAGAAGTGAGTTGTACAATTCTGTTTGTGATAAGGTATCAAAGCATGGTGTATATGTTTTGTCAAAGCCTACGTCATTAGCTATCATTAATACTGCTCTCGATTGGATGGTAACTACCCGTGAGAGATTTCGTAAGTTTGAGAAGAAAACCCTTTCTCTTGAAGACAAAATGCAGGAGATACGTATTGTAAACAGAGCCAAATGGCTGTTGATAACAGAACTTAAATTGTCAGAAGCCGACGCTCACCACTATATAGAAAAACAGGCAATGGACCGTTGTGTATCAAAAAAAGAAATTGCCGAAGAAATCATAAATACTTATTCATAAAAGGACGTTAAAAATGTTTACATCAGAGAACTTAACCATCAATTCAGAAAACCATTTATGTATCGGCAAGCACGATACAACACACCTTGTAAAGGAATTCGGAACTCCCCTGTATGTGCTTGACGAAGATTTGATGCGAAAAAACTGCCGTGATTATGCTCTTTCCATAGATAAATACTATGACGGTAACGGTCTTGCCCTGTTTGCAAGCAAGGCTCTTTGCACCATGTACACAGGAAAGCTTGTAGCTGAAGAAGGTCTGGGAGCCGATGTGGTTTCAGGCGGTGAGATTTATACGTTATACAAAGCCTCATTTCCTATGGATAAAGTTTTCTTTCACGGCAACAACAAAACACGTAGTGAAATCGAGCTTGCTATAGACTGCGGTGTGGGTCACTTCGTTGTTGATAACAAGTATGAGCTTGATTTATTAAATGAAATTGCAAAAGAAAAAGGTATTATTCAGAAAATTCTATTCCGCATTAAACCGGGAATAGATGCACATACACACGACTTTGTAAAAACCGGACAGATTGACTCAAAATTCGGTGTTGCACTGGAAAACGGAGAGGCATTTGAAATCCATAAATATACTGCATCACTTTCCAATATACAAGTTGACGGTGTGCATTGTCATATTGGCTCCCAGATTTTTGATGTGGAGCCTTTCTGTGAAGCTGCTAAAGTAATGATGAATATCATTGGTGATTTAAAGGACAAACTTTCACTTAAGGTGAAAATCTTAAACCTTGGCGGCGGTTTTGGCATCAAATATGCAGATGACGATGATCCTCTGACACCTGAAGAATATATAAAAAAGACAGCCCGGACAGTAAAAGAGGTTGCCAAAGAAAGAAATATAGACCTGCCCTACTTAGTGTTTGAGCCGGGACGAAGCATAGTTGCACCTGCCGGAGTCACACTATATACAGTAGGCGGTGTAAAAGAAATTGAAAATGTCAGAACCTATGTATCTGTTGACGGCGGTATGGGCGATAATCCGAGATATATTCTCTACGGCTCAAAGTATTCTGTAGTTGTTGCAAATAATGCAGCAGCAAAACCGATTGCGCCTGTAACTATTGCCGGAAAATGCTGTGAATCGGGAGATTTAATTCAGGAAAACATTTTGATGCCCCAAATCAAGGTCGGTGATACAATTGCAGTTTTGGCAACAGGTGCGTATAATTACTCTATGGCAAGCAATTATAACCGCATTCCCCGACCGCCGATTGTTGCAGTTAAGGGTAATGAAAAGAAAGTTATCGTTAAACGAGAAACATATGATGATATT
>JAFQOB010000178.1 GCA_017395725.1 Clostridia bacterium | reverse complement strand
GGATACTGTGTTCCCGCATTCAACGTATATAACATTGAAACCGTCATGGGCGTGATCAGCGCCGCAGAAGAGGCAAAAGCGCCGGTGATCATTCAGGTATATCCGCGTCTTATCAATGAAGAGGTGGGCTACTATATCGCTCCCGTTGTTTTGGCGGCGGCAAAAAAGGCAAGCGTGCCCGTTTGCTTCCACCTTGATCACGGGGCAACAGAGGCAGAGGTCCAGAGGATCCTTTATTGGGGCGCGACCGGCATTATGTTTGACGGCTCTGTTCACTCGTTCAGCGATAATGTTTCGGCAACCAAACGCATAGTTGACATCTGCAATTATATAAACGTCGGCGTCGAGGGAGAGATCGGCCACGTCGGCAGCGCCAACGACGACGTTATAGAAGAATTCACAGACCCCACCGAAGCCGCGGAATTTGTAAAGCAAACGGGTGTTTGCTGTCTCGCCGTGCTCATAGGAAATGCCCACGGTCATTACAAAAAAACGCCCCGCCTCGATATCGAGAGAATAAAAGCTATAAGAGAGGCAACAGGAGGCATCCCCCTTGTTCTTCACGGCGGCACCGGTATTCCCGATGACCAAGTAAAAGCTGCTATCAAAGCGGGGGTACGCAAAATGAATATCGGTACAGACGTTTGTTGCTCATTTGCCTCAGGTGTGCTTGAAACTTTAAATGACCCCGACAGAAGCCTTGCCGTTGACATTTTTATGAAAAAACCTATTGAATCGGTTAAAGCAATGGCTTTAAATAAAATCAATTTAGTAGGCGCTGCAGGTAAAGCTTAACCTGCAGCCCTTTTAAAAAAGTTGGCAAATAACCGTTAAAAAATAAACTTATTCCGCTTAATCAGAGTAAGCCAAAAAACTTTTTCTAAAAAAATACGGACACATCATTTTGGGGATCTACCCTTATGATGTGTCCATTGTTTTTCGATTATTTTCTTGAATTCACTTTTTACTCTACCGTAAAATCTACTCTTGCAAGCTCTGCACTTCCTCTTGCAATGCCCGCGGTCAAAACGAACGTATATTCGCCTTTTTCGAGATTTGAAGCAAGAGCTATCGAAGGTTTGCGGAGAATTACCTTAAACTCATCCGCCATATCAAACTTCATTTCCCTTTTTACAAGCTTTCCGTCCTTGCTATACAAGTCAAGATAAACGTATCTTATGGGGAAATTAGATTCAACATTGCTTCCTATTGCTCCCTTTTCTATCTGCTTTGGGGTGATCTCTTTGTCAAGAAGCAAATAAGGAGCCTCACACTCTGATCTGTCTTTATTGTATATTTCAAAAGTTATCGGCACGTAATTGGTTTGAATAAGTTTATCAAAAGAATATTTATGATCCACATACCATGTGGTTTTTACACCGTCCGTACGCTGTGCATCGAAAGAGTTCGTCTGCTCTATTGTCTGAACATAGCTTCTTCCCTTGTTGATTTTACCCGCCGCATTTCTCAAAACAACGGCATCCTCAACAACCAATCGGGTGTGCGCAGCACCTCTGTCAAGGTCCTGCATTATGATAACGTCTCCCTTTTTGAGCTGTGCATAAGCTTCGCACATTACGTCACCGGAATTTGTATCAATGATCTCCTGAGTTTTTCTCAGCGACTTTGGTACCTCGTACTGTCCGCATATAATGCCTCTGAATTCAAACGACACTATTCCCGGAGTCATATTATAAGTAGTTCCGTAAACGTTCGGGGCTACTTGCTGAATAGAATTGTATATCGAAGAAACACATTGAACTCCGTATACGTCCTTCCATTTATCGGATTGGCAAGTATACGTTCCGTCAACCAAAGCCTGTCTGAACTGCTCTGCGCTTACCTTTGTATCGGCATAAGGAATTCCTACGTATTTCTCGCCTTTTTTAAATTGAAGGTGTATTCCCCAGCTGTTAAAATCTTCGGTTATTCCAAAAGTTTCCGAGCAAACCCATTCTATTGATGCCTGCTCTCTCATATGCGCAACGACAGCATCCCTGAAAGAACCTTCGGGCAGATCAAACTGAACTACTTTATAATAATCATTTATATTTTTTCCGCCAATAGTTATCTCAGTCTCTGCTTCCGTCTCTTCGGAAACTTTTGTTTCATCGTTTGTTTCTGTTTCGTAATGAGTCTCATTTACTTCATCACCGACACCGTCATTATTCCCGCAAGAAGCAAAAGATACAACAAGTACAAGAACAAGTAAACTGAACAGTATTCTTTTCATAAAACCTCTCCTTATAAAAACGATTATGTCCTTTAAATACTATATCACAGAATATTTTTTATTTCAATATTTATTTTCTAAAAAAATTATTTTTTAAAAAACGCATAAACGTCATTTTTAAGTTAAAAAACCTCCCCCGCAAAAATCTCAAAAAACCATTGACTTTAATTTAATATGTGATATACTGAATGCACCAAAAGCCTTATTTTCATCTATTTTTAT
>JAFQOB010000177.1 GCA_017395725.1 Clostridia bacterium | reverse complement strand
AGGCAGACGGTTCGATAGAATATGACTACAGAATGGAATACACTTACGGCGACAACGCGAAGAAGATGAACGAAAAGAAGTTCAGCGGCGATAAGCTTATTCAGGAGATCAAGTATATTCCTCTGTTTGTCGATTCTTGGGGCGGCGGATCGTATAAGCTCGAAGTAACGACTTATAACGACGACGGCACAACTACCGTTGAATACTTCAACGAAAACGGCGAGCCTCTCGAGGATACTGACGAAACCGCCGCGGCATAAGACGCAGTAATTTTGAATATAGTTATTACATCATAAAGAAAAACCGACCTATGCGGCTCTCCATTTGGGAAGCGCTATAGGTCGGTTATTTATTTTATAACAAATAATCGATAATCAGATAGGTAATCGGAAAACGACTTAGTAATTATCGATTTTGAAATCAGAAAATTTGATGTTTTCGATTTGTACTGTTTTTTGAGCAAGCTCGTCTTGGAGGGCGAAGAATTCATCGGACGTTCCCAAAAGCTCTCCCGATACGGGTTTATCCCACTGTTCGCCTGTATTGTGGTAGAAACCGATCTTTCTGAACTCTTCTGTTCTCCCATAAGTGAAGTAATAGTATTTGGGGACAAGTGTCTCATCCTTAAATACATACTCTCCGAAAAACGAGTAAGCTACACCTCCCGAGCCGTGATAGAAGAAGCTTTGCTTGCCTATGTAAGAATAGGCACTTCTCGCCATTCCTTCGAGCAGGAGAACGGGTTTTTCACCGTTGTGAGTATATACGGCATAGAGTTCGTTTTTGACGTGTTCGACATTTTTGGAGAGAATTCCTATAAAGAGTTCTTCGATCCCGTCGGAATCAATATCCAAAAAGGCATAGCCGATGGTATTGAGAGCTTCATCGCCGAGAGAGCAGACTGCTTCAATAATGCCTGTTGCCCCTTCAAAGTAAAGGGCTTCGTTTTCGGGATTTGCAATGAGCTTGTAGTAGTTATCAAGCAAGTTGTTATATGCTTTTTCGGCATCGAATATTGGAGCTCCATCGTAAAGCGGCGTTTTTTCTGCACACGTTTCTTCTGTAGTATCCGCGGCTGATTCGGCAAGGGCGGTAGCTTCAGCATCGCTTTGAGTTTCCGTTTCACCTGCACACGAAGCAAGGGTCAACATAAGAATCAAGCATAAGACAAGGGAAAGAGTTTTATTCATTTTTTTGCCTCTTTGGTGGTTATTCGGTCTTATCGTTGTTTTGCGACGCTATGATACTGTGGATCTCTTGAAGCTGCTTGCGTGAGGAAACTCCGAGTTTGCCGTATATATTTTTGTTGTGGAATTTCAGTGTATTTTCTTTAATGTTTAGGGAAGCCATAATATCTTTTGTGGAGGAATGGGCAATATAGGCATCGAAAATTAATTTTTCTGTGTTTGTAAGCTCCTCGATCCCCTTAAGAAATGCATCGAGCTTTTCGGAATCGACCTCCGATGCCGGTGTGCCTTCAAGGGCGGGGGCTGTAACCGCTATGGGCATCGGTACGCTCTCTTTCTCTTTAATAAGGGCTTTGAGCTTTTCGTTTTCACTGATGAGGGTGTGCAGACCGATGAGGAACAGTTCGCTTATCAAATAGGAAACCGAAAGAAATTCAAACTCAATATCCCACGTTTTGCCGAGTGTCCAAACGCCTATATTCGCCAAAACCGAGCAAACAAGGACAACGGCATGGGAGGGGGAGTCGGTTTTCTTTTTTGTTATTGCAAGTATGATAAAGCCCACCATAACGGCAAAATAGCCGATCAGATATACCGAATAAAGCAGATGAAGGGGGCCGTACTCCTTCACGAGGAACGAGTAACCGAGCGAGGTGTCAAGCTCGACCGATTTGTAATAGAACGAGAATATGCCCTGACTTGCCGTGAACAAAAATACAATTGCACCGAAGGCGGAAAGGGCAGGGGACAACCACTTGGGATAGGTGGTGTTTGTCGCATCCAAAATTATAAACAGCATGGT
>JAFQOB010000176.1 GCA_017395725.1 Clostridia bacterium | reverse complement strand
TACCGTCAAACGCCAATGCCAACATCTTTTTTAGTGGATAATGGCTCTCACCGGCAATCCTCTCATGTCTCTCATAAAATACCGACGTACTCTTAAATCCAACAAGGGGAATCATACCGCGCAGAAAAATGTTAACCTCTTCAAAGTTTGCAAACTCCTTCAACACCTTTGAAGAAATAAGCCTGTAATCAGCGTGGTTATATACCGTTTCGACGCCCATAGCCGCCATAAGCTTATAAAAACCTTGAGCCGTAGTTCTTTTGAAAAAAGTATCGGTCTCACGGCTGCTTCTTACCCCATACACTATTTCACAACCGTTGTGATATTCATCAACCATTTTGTTCATAGCATTTATATCGTCTTGTCCGTCGCAGTCTATGCTGATAGTTATATCACACTTGTCCTTAGCCTCCATAAGACCTGCAAGTAACGCATTTTGATGCCCTCTGTTACGGCTAAGGCAAATACCGCAGTATCTATTGTCCTTCTCTGCCAAAGAAGAAATTATTTCCCAAGTTCTGTCACGGCTTCCGTCGTTTACAAAAAGCACACGGCTTTTTTCAGATATCTTACCGGCGGTTGACAGCTCGTTTATTTTTTCCAAGAACATAGGTGCCGTTATCGGCAATACCGCTTCTTCGTTGTAACAAGGAATCACGATATAAAGTATTGGTTTCATAAGGGTTCTCCTTTTTTTACTATGTTATTTAAGATTATAACCAAAATCTTACATATTGTCAATAAAATCAAAAAAGCCGAATCTTTCATCGGCTTTTTATACTATGATAATATTAGAAACACTTAAATTTCGGAAAACATTGCGGCAATTTTGTCGAAAGAGCCCTCTGTCATTTCAGTGAATATTACACCTACAAATCTGTCATTTTGCTTTTTGACAAGATATATTTGAGAAATGTTTACACCGCTGAATGAATATGACATTTCAACCTTTTTGAAGGTCTGACCGCCTAAAGTATAGTCTACAGGCTCGGAAAACTCAATGCTGTCTGAAATCAAACCGCCCGTCTGTTTTTTAAATCCGTCCAAATATTGTTCAAGAGTTGTATTAGACAATAAGGGTTTCTCTGCCATAACAATAACGTTATCGCCTGTTGCCGAGACAGCCATCATCTCATAAACAACCGTTATCTTTGAAAAATCGTAAATCTTTTTTCCGTTATCCTCACCGAGAATTGCATCAGCTCCCAGCTCCATCATCTTATCAACTTCTTCGGCAGTTGCCATAACCATAGATTCATCGGGAGTAAACTTAAGTCCCAAATATTCGCTCTTCCAGCCCTCAGCACTTGATTCGCCGCGTTCATATTCTTTTTTTGTTTCTTCTGCCTTGGTTTCATCACCGCTATTGTCTTTTGAAGTATCTGTCTTTTTGCAAGATACAGCAAAGCTCAAAACCATAACCGCAGCAAGTAACATAATCATTATCTTCTTAAACTTCATATAGTTATACCTCTCTTTTTAGGTTAATACTGATGATAATATTATAAAACACTATATATAATATGTCAACATATTTCGACTTACACAATATCTTTTTTTACTCTAATATTTATCGAACGTCTGTAAAAAAGTAAAGTCATCAGATAAAAAACCGGAACAACAATTGCGCTAAGCAAGTAGCCTACAAATGACATCAGCACACCCATAGACGATGGGAAAAGAGCCGTCCAACCAAGCGAGGCTGCGTAAATCATAGTTAAAAAGAAAACACGTACATTATTCAGCAAATAAATATACACAGAATTAACGACAAAACACATAGCAATAATCACTAAATAAACTTTTAAATAATCTTTTTCGTGAGCTATAATTTTATTAACATCGTTTTTCATTGAGGTATATTTCTCTTTTTCGTAGTCAGCAAAAAACATATCTTCACCTCTACCGTTCCGTATTTGCTCAACGTAAAGCAAACATAGGCAAAAAGCAACAGTGTACATTACTGCGCCAAACAGACTATTTACAATTTCATTCTCAATACTTCCTGCAATTGCACGTAAAATTACATTAAAAACTAAGACAGCAAGCCAAGAAAGCAATGATGCAATTGTTATATGTACAAAAGACTTTTTCATTAAATCAGCTCCATTCCGTCAAAAACTTCCCCTCTCCGCTTTTTACGGCGGAGAGGGGAGTCTTTGTTTGCGCTATTTTAGCCGCCGATCGTGTCAATCAAATCAGAATTTCCGTATACAACAATCTTTCCAAAACGTACACACTTTCCGTTTTCAATTGTTTCTGAATATTGAGTTCTGTTTTCTTTAAAAGAAACGGCATCATTTTCACTGATAAATTCATATACATATATCCATTCTAAGTCGGGAGATGCTGTATTTTGATTGACAATATGTATTATTTTTTTGATATCATCTTCAAGGGTTAACTTATTTTTGATATCGCTGATCTGTTCCTTGCTATAATCTTGAATGATATAGCTCGGCAAATCGAATACTTCGATTACTGTGTCAACAGTTACTAAAGTATTGTCATTTTTGGTACATCCCACAGCAAAAATCAACACTAAAATCAACAATAAAGTCATTTTTTTCATAGTATACCTCCCGTTCGATCTATATGTATATATTACTCAGCAACCTCAGTTTCGCCTTCCGCTGTTGCCGGTTCTTCAACTATTACAGCTTTCATTTCTTCGGGTTCTGCAATAACAGCGGGTTCTTCTATCTTCTTACCAAGCATATCGGGTAACTGCATACCTGCCAGTGCAAAAACCTCTTCAAGAGGTGGAACAGATTTCATCATGCCTGACAAAAATCCTGCTGTTGCACTCTTTCCGTCAGCGTTTGCGCCACTGTCCCAAACAGTAACCTTGTCAATCTTGATATTCTTGATAGCATCAACCTGAACACGCATAAGGTCTTCCAGCTTATCAGCAATTAAAAG
>JAFQOB010000175.1 GCA_017395725.1 Clostridia bacterium | reverse complement strand
GTATTGCCCAAAAAATGTATAGAGATGTTTGCCAAAAAAGTGGGGTTTTATACTTGCCCCGTACCTGCTTTCGAACAGCTTGTTTTAGCAGAGCTGATAAACAGCGGAGATTTTGAAAGGCATATCAACCGAGTAAGAAGACAAAAACGAAAAGAATCTTAAAACAAAAATATCTTGCCATAAAACATACTTTAATGTTTTGTGGCAAGATATTTATATTTTTTCATATTCTGTAACAAGAAATTCGACTCTTGTTTTTAAAGTATCAATAATGTCGAGTTTTTGTCTGTCTGCGGGAGAAGTGTTATAATAATATGGCGTCATTTTAAAGAGAGAAACAATATCTTCATTCGTTTCAAGGGTTATATCATATTTCAGCTCGGTTGAAGATTTTATAATATATCCGTCTCTCTCGGGGTTAACGTATTCGTTTTTATAGGGCACTTCATATACTGCCTTTTTTAGCTCAAACAAATGGTTTTCCATAGGTGTAACCATTATGAGTCTGCCTTTTGGTTTAAGTATACGTAAAAATTCCGTCGGGCTGTCGGGGGCAAATATATTTATGCACACGTCAAAGGAATTATTGGTAAAAGGCAACTCGTATATACTTGCAACCGCGAAAGCGGCATTTTTGCACTTTCGAGCCGCTACTTTCAGTGCTTCTTTGGACACGTCAATGCCAAAAACATTGTTGTCTTCAGCAAAAAGGTTTGTATAATAACCCTCGCCGCAACCTGCGTCAAGAACGGTATTTCCTTTGCCTAAGACAGTATTTACGGCTTCACGCATTGGCGCATAATAACCTTTTTCAAGAAAAGTCTGCCTTGCTTTTACCATAAGCTTGTCGTCGCCGTGATTGCCTTGCTTACTGGACATAAGTAAATTAACGTACCCTTGTTTAGCCTTATCAAAATTATGATTATTAGGGCAAACAAAGCTTTTCTCAAGTTCTGTCAGCTTTTCTTTACACACAGGACAAATGAACATAATAAATCCCTTTTTAAAGTTTTTGAAGATTCTTAAGAAACTTTTTTCAAAAAGTTTCTTAAGGTTGTATACTCTTACTTTATATCAATGTCAATTCCGTTTAGCTCGACTCCGCCCTCGGCGCGAATCAATATATATTTTACCCCATTTATAATCTGTGTAGAAACGAGGTCTTTTCTTTCGGGATTGACTTTTATTGAAACGTCGGCGGTTTCAAGCTGGAATTTATTTACTTCTACAATACTTTTGGGAGCAACCTCGGCATTCTTTCCGAACTGTTCATCAAATTTATTGCCGAATTCTTCAACTTTTTCTTGTTCAATACCGGCATATTGAAGTACCGTTTGCAGAGTCTCCTTAGAAAGAGCCAGAGGTTCGTCATCTTTTGAGTTCTTATGTTCTTCGATAAGCTCGGCAACTTGCTCATGAACGGTCTTTACAACCTCGAAATCGCACTCGTCTATAAGCGTATCCTTCAAGCAACAGCCAAAGTTTTCTTTTTGTTCTGCGGCTGACATAGGCAGGTCAACGTTAAACAAATTCTGTATAAAATCGGGGTGTATATTCGAAATATCTCTTGTGTAATAGAGGGTACTGTAAATATTTGCGGCTCTGTTATCAAATGCGGGGAACATAAAACCAAGCTCTGTTGAACCAAGAACTGTTTGCAGAGAAACAGAACGCAAAAGATTCTCTTCGTTTTTGAAGTAGAGACCTGTGGAAAGGGGCTTTATGGGACAAATACTGCAGATGATATATGGAAACATCTGTGATGAAACGTCGTCTTTTCCGCCGTCCTTTGAATATGAGAAAACGTCGTAGGTATCGTATGCTATAAGTATTGCAAAGCCGCCTTCAAACTTTACGCTGTCAATAACCTTTGCATAAAACTTGTTGAGTGCATCTTCGTCTTTAAGACCCGAAGAGCGTAATGCTGACAAAAGACCGTGTTCTTCACTGCTTTCAACCTGTTTTGTGCTGAAGTTGAGAGTAAGCAGGTTTGTACCGAGAGAGCCGGAAAGAGTCTTTTTCATTACTGCAAGAAGCTTTTCCGATTCTTCGGTTGAAACGGTAGCCAAAGGCTGT
The DNA here is from genome assembly GCA_017395725.1 of Clostridia bacterium. The sequence continues at coordinate 7,304 of JAFQOB010000175.1, read as the reverse complement.
GAAAAGTTTGCAACTATATTCTTGGTGGAATTAACGATACAGCCTCGTATGTAAGTTATATTATTTTTGTCGGGGCGAAAACGTCTGCGTATTTCGCGTAGATCCTTATCTGTCATTTTAATTCTCCTAATCTAATAAGTAAACCATTATACCATTTTTGCATTGAACTTGCAATATTATAAAAATAAACTTTTTTGAAAGTTTTTGGATATTTACCGCATATATGTATTTTTATTGAAACTGCAAAATGAAAATGATATTGCTTATTTTGAGTGGGTGTGGTAAAATATTTCTATACTGTACTTGGGGAATAGTTTTATGAAATACAAAAACAAAATTAGCGGTATATTTATAGCACGTCCAAACAGGTTTATTGCAGAAGTAGAGGTAGACGGCGAAAAAAAGGTATGCCACGTAAAGAATACGGGAAGATGCCGCGAACTGCTTATTGAGGGAGTTAGGGTCATATTAGAAAAGACCGATAACCCTACTAGAAAGACCGAATATGACCTGATAGGCGTATATAAGAATAACGAGCTTATAAATATCGACAGTCAAGCACCCAATAAGGTTTTCGGCGAATGGGTGGAAAAGGGGACTTATTTCAAGAACATAACCCTTATAAAGCCCGAATGTAAATACAAAAATTCACGTTTCGACTATTATATAGAGGCAGACGGCAGAAAAATCTTTGTGGAAGTAAAGGGTGTAACCCTTGAAAAAGACGGAGTTGTTCTTTTTCCCGATGCGCCTACAGAACGGGGTGTCAAGCATATAAACGAGCTTATTGACGCCAAAGAAAACGGTTTTGATGCATATATATTTTTTGTTGTGCAAATGAAAAAATGTAAATATTTTACACCAAACATTCAAACCGACCCAAAATTTGCCGAAGCGTTAAAGCTTGCAAAGAATAAGGGTGTAAATATATGCTGTGTAAATTGCAACGTATGCGAAGAGGGTTTTGATATAGACGGTTTTGTTGACGTTGTTTTGTAAAAGTGTTGTCTATTGGAGGAGTTTTAATGAAGAGAAATAATTATAACAAATACGGTGAATACATAGGTAAAAAAATAATAACTAAAAAACAGATTGAAAAACAGGTAGCTTGGTTGAGCTGGGGAGAATTTATATTCTCATTGATAATTACCCTTTTGCTTGTGCCCCTTTTGACAGTAAGCCTTCCTGTTTCAATAAATGGGTACAAACAAGTTATCGCCAATGCAGACAGACTGTTGAAATTTCAGCTGATTGGACAAAAAGCTATATATATTATCAATCTTATAATTGCCATTGGAGTGATTGCGGTTTTACTGTATGTTACCATACGGTACTTAATCAAGGCAATAAGAATGAAAAACGGCGGATTTTTTGTAGATATAGACGACGTAAACTATCTTGATTCTGTGTTAAGAGGAAACCGAAGACACCAAAGAGAATACTTGGTAATATATTTTTATAAATACGGCAGATATGAAACTACTTACACGTTTGACAATACCTTTGCCGAGCATAAAGAAAAATTCTACGTGGTTGTATCAAAAGATGAACCTAAAAAAATAATAAACATATACAGATTTTCAAAGTTTGAAATTCAAGAATAAAGGAGAAAATAAAAATGTTGCAGATAGGACAAAAAGCACCCGATTTTACGTTAAAGGATAAAGATGGAAACGACGTATCTCTTTCAGATTTTCGCGGTAAAAAGGTGGTAGTATATTTTTACCCCAAGGATAATACTCCGGGCTGTACCCGTCAGGCGTGCGCATTCGGTGAGTCGTATAATGAATTTAAAACAAAGAATTGCGAGGTTATCGGTATAAGTAAAGACAGTGTAGCATCACACGTTAAGTTTGCTGAAAAGTATGACCTGCCCTTTGTATTGCTTTCTGACCCCGACAGAGTGGCTATTGAAGCATACGGCGTATGGCAGGAAAAGAAAATGTGCGGAAAAGTAAGTATGGGTGTTGTAAGAACCACATTTGTTATTGACGAAGAGGGCAATATTGAAAAGGTTATGCCTAAGGTAAAACCCGATACCAATGCGGCAGAAATACTTGCAGAGCTGTAATAACAAAAAGCCTTCTCCAGTGGACAAGGTGGCGCCTTTAGGCGACGGATGAGGCGTGCAATTGCGTGAAAATGAGGATTTATAAATAAGCCTTCTCCAGCGGAGAAGGGGGACCACGAAGTGGTGGATGAGGAGATCATTTATAAAAAAATATGATTTATAATTATAACAGAAAACTAAAAACCAATGCTCAAAATTTACGTAAGAATATGACAGATGAAGAAAAGCATTTATGGTATGATTTTTTGAAAAAATTACCTATGACTGTAAATAGACAAAAAACTATAGGGAATTATATTGTGGATTTCTTTATTGCAAGTAAAAGAGTGGTAATAGAACTTGACGGTTCACAGCATAGACTGCCAGAAAACAAACAAGCAGATGAAAAAAGGGATGCTGATTTGAGAAGCTTAGGAGTTACGGTATTAAGATATAGAAATTTGGATGTTAATACCAATTTCAATGTTGTATGCGAGGATATTTTGAAATGTCTTGGATTAACTGCAAATGATTTAAAGATTAATAATAAGAGATAAATGCTCTCCTCATCCACCACTTCGTGGTCCCCCTTCTCCGCTGGAGAAGGCTTATATATAGCCTGTGTTTTATATAATAATAAACCTACCATAGATTGATTGTGTGATTCTATGGTAGGTTTTTATTTACATAATGTTGTTGAATTGTATATAATTACTGTTGTATAATAAAAACGTAATAACTGTTTTGTTTATATTTACCACAAAAGCGAGGCGGCAGTATGGATAATAATTTAAACATTGACATGGTTAATGAAACAAATAATAAAGAAAAAAAGCATTGGGGCAAGTTCTTTTCAAAGAAAATGCTTGTTGTTTTCTGTTTGCTTTTGTTTGTTTTTATTGTTGCCGCTTTGGTTGCAGTAAGTCCGACCAAAGAGCAGTTGAAGTATGAGAGGGCTGTAATGCTTATTGAAAAAAAGAAGTACGAAGAGGCATACCTGCTATTTAAAGAACTTGGGGAATATAGAGATAGCATCAGTTATTTGAATGACTTTAAGGTATGCTATGATAAAGAGGAAATATGGGTTCACGACGGAGGCAACCGAATAACCGAATATAATTTTGATGAAAAAAGGCAGTGGATTTCTAAAATTGAGAAGAATGCCAAAAGCGGTGAGATTAGATCAAGTTTTGAATATACCTATGATTCAAATGGCAATCTTACTTCTGAAAAATGGACTAATCCTTGGAAAGAGGTAAGGATACGGGAATATGAATATGACAAGTACGGCAACGTTATTCTTTCAAAAAGCACAGAAAGTGATGTGGTTTTTCGTTATGAATATGACAAAAAAGGAAATCGTATTAGGGTAATTAGGGATAATATTGTTACTACTGAATATGAATATGATAATAAAAACAGGGTGATTAAGGAGACCAGCTTTAATGAAGCCGGGGCTGTAGGATTAACAAGAAAGTACGGCTATGACAAAAATGGGAATAAGATTAGTAACGAATTACTTGAGGCAGACGGTCAACGCCGTTTTTTGACTGAATATAAATATAACGGCGGAGGTAAGGTGGTTTGGTCAAAAACAACAAATAAAAACGGTGATTTAAATGAGCTTGTAAAATGTACTTATGACGGAAAATACAATTTACTTACCCGAAAAAAAGAGAAACCTGAAGAAATTATTGTCGAAGAGAACCGATACGATAAAAACGGGAATATGCTTTTGCATCGTTTGAGCGTATTAGATACATCGCTTTTGGTTGACGATGACGAAGAGTTTGTTTTGCATAATGAAGTGAAACGTTCTTACGATAAAAACGGTAACTGTTTGTTTGAGTATAATATGGATTACGACGAGAATTATGGCATAAGTGAATCAACGCGGAATTATTTTTATGATGACAAAGGAAACATAGTACGTACAGAATCTTCTTCGGGTTGGTGTAATTATGCTTATTATGGAGAAAAGCATATTATACATAAAGAGGACCACTCTTGGTATAAGTCATATTAAAAAACAACTGAGCGTATTATTTTATGCTCAGTTGTTCTTATGTTGTGTTACATTTCCGGTTTAAATGATGGCATAAGCTGAAGTTTGAAGGGGGTGCTTTATGCTTTTTGTCGATTATTTCTTTTGGGGCTTTGTCTGCAATTTCGCCTGTTCTGATGTATTTGTCGAGAACATCATAGGTAAAGCCGAGCTTGTCTTTATCTGTTTTGCCCAAAAGACTTTGAATACGCTTTCCAAAAACCATTGTAGGAGTTGTAGCCAACTCTTTTGGCAATATCGGCAAAAGATAAATCCGTTGTATCTGCCAAATGCTTTGCCATAGACATTCGATATGCAATCATTGCTTTCTTAAAGGTCGTTCCTGTATGGTTTAGAACAAGTCTTTCGGTCTGTTTTTTTGAGAAATGAAGCTCGGCGGCAAGGTCAGACAGATTCGAGTCTTTTGTATAATTCATAGAAAAGAAATTATTGATAATAAAAGCGTGGTCGGTTATTTTTTGGGCTTCCAGACTGCTTTCCGGAAAAAAATCACAGCATATTAGGGATATGTATGCGGATATTTTTGCGTAATTTCTTGTTTTTTCACATTCTACAATTTCATTAAAAAAGAAAGATAAAAGCTCTTTCGGTTGTCTTTTTATAAGCATTTTCTCACAATTGCTTTCAATAAGGAATGCAGTGTGAAGTATGTTTTCATCATAGCTTTCAAAGGCGTGAAGTTTATTTTCGGGAACAATAAAAATATCTCCTTCGGATAAAGAGACGGTGTCGTTTTCGTATTTAAAACAAGCGTTTCCGCCGGCGATAATATGTATTTCCGCATAGTTATGCTTGTGAAGATTATGAGTGGGCATAGCAGAGGAATAGAAGCCGTTGCCAAGTATGCACTTTTTTTCGGCGTTACCGATTCGGATTTTTAATTCATCTTTCATAATAACATTTCCCAAACAGACTAAAAGAATATAAAATTGTCTCAAAAGCTTGTTGAGACTTTTTTATTTAAAGTATATAATTATTTTATCACGGATAAATTTTTATGTCAACATAAAGGAGAAAAGGGTTATGTTTTTTTCAGGAGTAATGCCTGCCCTCTGTACACCGTTACACGAGGATGAATCGGTAAACACCAAGGTGGTAGAACAGCTTATAGAATATTTTTTAGGTCAGGGAGCTGACGGTTTTTATATTGCAGGGGCAACAGGTGAGGGACTTGCTCTCCGTCCCGACGAGAGAAGAATTTTGGCAGAAACTGCAATAAATGCGGTTAACGGAAGAAAACCCTGTATAGTACAGGTTGCAAGTACCGACTTCAGCGAAGCTATAAGACTTGCAAAACACGCCGAGCAGTCGGGGGCTGCTGCAATATCCGCAACTCCTCCTCTGTTTTTCAGATATGACGAAAACGACGTTTACAACTATTATAAAGCACTTGCAGATGCGGTGCATATTCCCTTAATGGTTTACAACAGTCCATTGGCGGGATTTCCTCTTACGCCCGATTTTATTGCAAAGCTTTTTAAAATTGACAATATTACTTCTATCAAGTGGACGTCTTCCGATTATTACGGACTTATGAAGCTGAAACAGCTTACAAACGGCGAGATAAACGTTATGAACGGGCCCGATGAGATGTTGCTTATGGGGCTTTCGGCGGGAGCTGACGGCGGTATCGGTGCAACCTATAATTTTATGTTTCCTTTGTTTCGCGGTATTTACGATAATTTTAAATCGGGCAATATGGAAATGGCAAAGAAATATCAGGATAAAGTAACGCAGATCATTACCGCACTAAGAAGCTTTACAACAATTCCTTGCGCTAAGGCGTTGCTTGAAGAGGTTGGCTTTGAAATGGGTAACGCTACTTTCCCGATGAAGAGATATAACGCAGAGCAGAAAAAAGAATTGGTAAAGGCAATGCGGGCAGGAGGTTGGACAGATGGCGAATACAAGGTGTAATAAGAAATACATAGAGTATTCAGCCGATATATGCGTTATCGGCGGTGGTTTTGCGGGTATGTGCGCGGCAATATCGGCGGCAAGACACGGCAGAAACGTCGTTATTATTCACGACAGACCCGTATTTGGCGGGAATGCCTCTTCCGAGGTTCGTATGTGGCCTATGGGCGCACACGGGAAGAACCGCAGAGAAACCGGACTTTTTGAAGAGATCATTTTGAATAATATGCATAGAAACCCAACGCGTAACTATCCTATATGGGATTCCGTATTATTTGAATCCGTGCGTATGCAGGAAGGAATAACGTCTCTCCTTAACTGCACGGTGCTTGATGCCGATATGAAGGACGAAAAGACAGTCGAGGCTGTATACGGTTGGCAGATGACCACGTATCACAACGTTAAGGTAACGGCGAAAATATTTATCGACTGTTCGGGAGACAGTATTTTAGCCGAGCTGACAGGTGCAAAATACCGTTTCGGCAGAGAGGCAAGAGGTGAATATAACGAGGCGGCAGCCCCCATTGATGCTGACCGCAAAACTATGGGTAACTCCTGTCTTTTGCAAGTCAGAGAAACTCCCGTATCCATTAAATATACCCCACCCAAGTGGGCAAGGGTACTCCCTGACGAATCTCAGCTTTCAACCCGTCCCCATAACCCCGATCAATTCAGAGATAACAATTTCTGGTGGATGGAATTGGGCGGTACTCAGGATACGATTGAGGATGCCGAGGAAATCAGAGATGAGCTTTTGAAGCTGTCTTTCGGTGTTTGGGATCATATAAAGAATCACGGCGACCACAATGCAGATAATTGGGAGCTTGATTGGGCGGGATTTTTGCCTGGCAAACGTGAAAGCCGACGTTATGAAGGTGATCATATAATGACTCAGGCAGACGTTCAGTCGGGCGGAAAATTTGATGATATAATTGCATTTGGCGGCTGGCAGATAGATGATCACCCCCCCGCAGGCTTTGACCACAATGGTGAGCCTACGACGTATTATGACTGTCCTTCGCCCTTTGGAATACCCTATAGATGCCTTTACTCTGCAAACATAGACAACCTTATGTTCGCGGGTAGAAATATAAGCGTAACACACGTAGCAATGGCGGCTTCTCGTGTAATGGGAACATGTGCAATGCTTGGTCAAGCGGCGGGAACTGCGGCGGCGTTGGCTGTTGAAAAGAATATATTGCCTCGCGGTGTAGGCGATTATATGGCTGAACTGCAAAACAGGCTTATGAATGATGTGTGTTGGTTACCGGG